>DATCLP010000158.1:0-2492 GCA_036563855.1 Steroidobacteraceae bacterium
GTACTACTCGCTGGAAATCCTGCGCCGCTCCGGCGGCATCGGCCGCAACAGATACGAAGACGCCATGCAACGAATGGCGCGCTGGGCTCGCGAATCGCCGAGCGTGTTCACGGGCGAGTCTTCGGGCGCGACCACGGCACGCGCGGTGATCGCCTTGCGCGAGGTGGATGCCGAGATCCGTACGGTGACGGGCGGACGCGCGAGCCTGGACGACTTGGCGGCAGCCCTCGCGCAAGAACGCGGACAAGTAAGTCTCGAGCTGCTGCAGGGCCACGCGCGCAAGATCGCAGGGCGCGAGCTCGTCTCATTACAGCGCGAGAGACTTTCGAGCCTACCTGCCGATTAGCGATTCGCGCCCTGCACGAGCCGCGTAATCTGCATTGCCGTTTCGAGCGCTCTCAATCCATCCTCGCCCGTGACCACGGGTTCGGTTCCGTCGCGAATCGCTCGCAGAAAAGCTTGGATCTCTGCAAGCAAGGCATCGCCTTGGTCGAAAGACTCCTCTTCGATCGACACTTGCGCCGGCGACTCGACCGGCGCCTGATCTTTCTTGCGAATCACCGTCAAGATCTTTTGCTGCATGTCGATCGACAAATACGCATCGTCCTGAAAGATGCGGATCTTGCGTTCCTGCTTGAGACTGATGCGGCTTGCCGTCGTGTTCGCCACGCAACCGCCGCGAAAGCGGATGCGCGCATTCACGATGTCGATCTCGCCCGAGAAGACCGTCGCCCCGACTGCATCGATGCTTTCGATCGGTTCGCGCACCAGTTCCTGAATCAAGTCGATGTCGTGGATCATCAAATCCAGAATGACGCTCACGTCGGTGCCGCGCTGCTTGAAAGGCGCGAGCCGATGCGATTCGACGAAACGCGGCGTGCTCAAGCGGTCAGCTGCTGCGACGATCGCAGGATTGAAACGCTCGAGATGACCGATCTGCAGGACGCAACCGCGCTGTCTGGCCAAGTCGACGAGCGTGCGAGCCTCCTCGAGTGTCGAGGCAATCGGTTTTTCCATCAGAACGTGCACGCCCTTCTCCAGCGCCGCGCGTCCTATCTCGAAATGCAGTGGCGTCGGAACTGCGATGCTGACTGCATCGACGCGATCGAGCACCTGCGCGCTGTCCGTGCACGCCTCGACGCCGAGCTCTGACGCGACCCGTTGTGCGACTTCCGCGTTCGCGTCGACGACGGCAACCAGCTCAGCTTCCGGAAGCTGTACGTATTTCTGTGCGTGGAACCGTCCTAGGTAGCCGACGCCGATGACTGCCGTGCGCAACGGCGCAGCACTGGGCGAGCTCATGAATGATCCTCGATGATGCGACAGGCGAGATCATAACCAGTCGCAACCGCGCACCGGGCAGTTGCACACCCGGAACTCAGCGGCCAAGATGCGCCGCGACCAGTCGTTAGACGTGGAATCGAATGATCGGACACGGCGAATCCCAATCGAATCTCGATCCAGCCCAACGACGCCTGCGATTCGAGCTGATCTTTGCGAGCGTGTGGCTTGCAATCGGATTGTTCCTCGTCCCGGCGCTGATCTTTTGGGTCGGAATCGTCCTGCTCGGCCCTTATGGCGACGGTGCGGGCGAAGGGCTAGGCAGCTTTTATGCGGATTTCTTCGGCGATTTGGCCACAGGTGATCTCCGCACATGGCTGATCGCGCTCGGACCGTTGATCCTGATC
This sequence comes from Steroidobacteraceae bacterium, assembly GCA_036563855.1. Taxonomy (GTDB): domain Bacteria; phylum Pseudomonadota; class Gammaproteobacteria; order Steroidobacterales; family Steroidobacteraceae; genus Steroidobacter. Next base: position 1,689 of record DATCLP010000158.1, read on the forward strand.
TCGCTGGTCCGGGCAGTCTTCATCGGCGTGCGCAGTCCGGAAGACGAGCCGTCAGACGATGCCCCTTCTGAAGCCCCGGCACCGAAGGCGGCTGAACCTCGACGCATCGAGCCGCGCATCGGCGATTGATCCGCCCGATGGGTCGCCGAGAAGACGTGATGAAGATCACATTTTCGTAAATAGCTGCACAATCCACTCGGAACCTGTAGGTAAGCTCTCTTCACAAATTACGATAAGCGGCGAGCGCTAATCGCCGCACCCCGCCTTGGCGGGGGAATGGGCAAATGTTTGATTTTGGGAAGGCTGAAGGGCATGTGGTTCGCCAAATGGTTTGGCGGACGAAAAGACGATGAAGAACCTTCGGAGCACCCGCCCCACCCGGCGGCGCGTGCGTCCAAGGCGAGACATAACACCGTCCGTCCGTCATCGCACTTCGAAAAGAAACTCAACGCGGACAAGGGCTTCGACCCCTACAACAGCGGGACTTTCGACAAGACCAAGGCGTGGGAGCGCGTGGTCCGGCGCTGAGTGCAAGCTGTAGGCTGTAGACCCTAGGCTGTAGGCTGTAGTCGGCGCGTGTTCACGCGCCTCGTGCCTTTAGCTCTGCCAATTTCCCGCCCACCTCCGGCCAGTAAGCCCGTAACCGGGCGGGTAGCGCAGCGCACACGCCCGAGCCCGGGCACCTTGTGGCTGTTGCCTGTCGCCCTTGCCGCGCGTCCCGAGCCCCACGCCCCGAGCCTTTCATTGACCCTTCCCCCCACACGCGCGTAGGCTGAACTCCGTTCAAGGGGGGTTCTCGCTCGT
>DATCLP010000159.1:0-1519 GCA_036563855.1 Steroidobacteraceae bacterium
GCCTTGCGGCGTCCGAGCAAGCGCCCCTTGCAGCGCTGCAGGCGCGTCTCGAGGCGTGCTGCCGCACCACCGAACGCTGCATATGCATCAGAGGCTTCACCATGACTCTGAACCATCACGTTGCGCGCCACATGGACCGACACATCGGCGTGAAACGGATGACGCTCCCGCGCAGACACGACCTTCGCCTCGATCGCAGCGTCGAAACAGCGGTCCACGACCGTGTGCAACGTCGCGTCGACATGACCACGCAGGCTTTCGCCAACGTCGATGTGCTTACCGCTCACGGAAAGCTGCATAATGCCGATGATAGATGATTCGATGCGATGCTGCGCCTTCTATCAAGAGGAGGGCGCCCTATCTACGAGGTCGCGGACCATAGTCACGGCTCAAATTTAAGTCAATAGAACTCGGCCGCCGCTCAACCGGCCTGCTCATCCTAAAACACCTCTCGTGGCCAAGCTAGGCCATATCCGGGTGTTGCGGTCATTCGTTAAAGCCGAAGCGATTTTTCCCGGCGACGCTGCACGGAAGAGGGAATGCGCATTGCCTCGCGGTACTTCGCGACCGTCCGGCGGGCTATGTCCACGCCGTCCTTGCGGAGAAGTTCGACGAGCTTGTCGTCCGAAAGAACCTGGTCCGGACTCTCGGACTCGATCAGCGTCCTGATGCGGGCCCGCACGGCCTCGGCCGAATGCGCCTCGCCGCCGGAAGCGCTGGCGATTGCCGATGTGAAGAAATACTTGAGTTCGTAGATCCCGTGCGGCGCGGCAAGATACTTGTTGGTCGTGACCCGGCTCACCGTCGACTCGTGCATCTCGATCGCTGTCGCAATGTCGCGAAGCACGAGCGGGCGAAGATACCGCACGCCGTGCCGGAAGAACGCATCCTGCTGGCGCACGATCTCGGTCGCGACCTTCAGAATCGTCTGTGCGCGCTGATGCAGCGACTTCACCAGCCAGTTCGCGGCATTGAAGCGCTCGACGATGAAATCCTTCTCCGCCTTGTTGCGCGCCGCCTTGCTGATGCGCGCGTAGTACTGCGTGTTGACGAGGACGCGCGGCAGCGTCTCCTGATTGAGCTCCACGATCCAGCCGCCGCCGGGTGCAGGGCGCATCAGCACGTCGGGAACGATGGGCTGGAGAACGGTCCGGTCGAAGGCAAGTCCCGGTTTCGGATTCAGGGTTTTGATCTCGGCCACCATGTCGGCGATGTCCTCGGCGCCGACACCGCAGACGCGCATGAGCCCTGCGATGTCACGCCGGGCGAGCAGGTCCAGATTGTCGAGAAGCGCCGCCATCGCCGGATCGAGCCGGTTGCGATCGCGTAGCTGCAGCGCCAGGCATTCCTTGAGGTTGCGCGCGAACACCCCCGGCGGGTCGAGCCGCTGAAGCTTTTCGAGAGTCGCCTCCACGCGCGCGACGTCGCAGTTCAGGACGGACGCGACCTGCGCCAGATCGCCGACGAGATAACCCGAGTCGTCGAGCAGGTCGAGCAGATGCGTCGCAATGATCCGGTC
>DATCLP010000160.1:0-1800 GCA_036563855.1 Steroidobacteraceae bacterium
GCGGCAGGCGCAGCAAGAAGGCGTGGAAGCGCCGCTTGGCTTGCGGGTCGCGCAGCCAGCGCAGGAACCCGACGATCGCTCCAACAAGAACGAGGGCGACGAGCCAGCCCCACTCGCGCATGAAGTCGGACCACCCGATCAGTGCGCGCGTTAGGAACGGAAGCGCCGTCTTGGACTGTTCGAATTGCGTGACGATCTTCGGGACCACGTAGATCAGCAGCAGGAATACGATCAGCGTGCAGATCACGAAGAGCACGATCGGATACAGCAACGCGCCGAGCGTGCGGTTGCGAAGCTGCTCCCGTGTCTCCGTGTAGTCCGCAAGACGCTCGAGGACCGTATCGAGGTGTCCGGACTGTTCGCCGGCCGCGACCGTGGCGCGATACAGATCGGGGAAGACAGCCGGAAATTCTGCGAGACCATCCGCGAGCGCATGACCTTCCATGACTTTGGCGCGGACGCCGAGGACGATGCTCTTCACTCGCGGCTTCTCTGTTTGCTCCGCGACCGCCTGCAGCGCTTCTTCGAGCGGCAGACCCGAGTGAACGAGGGTCGCGAGCTGGCGTGTCATGAGCGCCAGGTCCCCGGCGGAGATGCTGCGCCGAAAGCCGATTCTCGTCCGTCTTCGTTTCTGTTCTGTGTGTGAGACCTCGTGAACCGCCACCGGCAGCAGGCTTTGCTCCCGAAGGAGTTGTCGGACCTGCCGCGCCGTGTCGCCTTCGAGCACGCCCTTGCGTTCCCGTCCGGAGGCATCGATGGCGGTGTATTCGAAGGCTCCCATTTCTAAGACTGTCGGCTGGGCTCTAGGCTGTAGCGCTTAATCTTCGCGGGTGACGCGCAGCACTTCCTCGATGGTTGTGATGCCGGCGAGGACCTTCGCGCGGCCGTCGTCGCGAATGCTCGGCGTCATCGTGCGCGCATAGCGCTCGAGCTCATGCTCGCTTGCGCCGTCGTGAATCATCGTGCGCATCGTATCGTCCACGAGCACGAGCTCGTAGATGCCGGTGCGTCCTTTGAAGCCCTGAGTCGCATCGGGGCTCGGGTGATACAGGATAGGCGAGGGCGCATCGGGCGGAATGTTGAGCAGCCGCCGCTCGTATTCGCCGGCCGTATAGGGCTGTTTGAATTCTGGATTCAGGACGCGAACGAGCCGCTGCGCGAGAACTCCGATCAAGCTCGACGACAGCAGGAACGGCTCGACGCCCATGTCCCGCAAGCGAGTGACAGCGCCCACGGCGGTGTTGGTGTGCAGGGTCGAGAGCACCAAGTGTCCGGTCAGCGATGCCTGCACCGCAATGTGAGCGGTTTCGAGGTCGCGAATTTCGCCGACCATCACGACGTCCGGGTCCTGACGCAGGATCGCGCGCAGTCCACGAGCGAACGTCATCTCCACTTTCGTATTGACCTGCGTCTGGCCGATACCGTCGATGTAGTACTCGATCGGGTCCTCGACGGTCATGATGTTGCGCGTATTGTCGTTGATGCGCTCGAGCGCCGAGTACAACGTCGTCGTCTTGCCCGAACCCGTCGGACCCGTTACCAGAATGATGCCGTGCGGCTTGTGGATCAGCTCGTCCACGAGACTCTGGATGCGCGGATCCATGCCGAGCGCATTGAGCTCGAGTCTACCCGCCTGCTTGTCCAGCAAACGCAGCACGACGCGTTCGCCATGACCGGCCGGAATTGTCGAGACGCGAACGTCGACGGCTCGGCCGGCGATACGCAACGAAATACGTCCGTCTTGCGGCAGGCGCTTCTCGGCGATGTCGAGCTTCGACATGACCTTGATGCGCGAGACGA
>DATCLP010000161.1:0-4374 GCA_036563855.1 Steroidobacteraceae bacterium
GTCGTGCAGAAGCTGCACGCGGATGGGAAGGTCGATAAGACATGGTGGGACACTTACCGCCAGATGCAGATCGATTCGAAGGAATCGACATACGAGCAACTGATGGCCCGCCATGCGCCTGTCATCGCTCCCGCGCCGCCAGCGAAGGCGAAAGCGCCGAAGGTGAAACTCGTGAAGAAGGCGTCTTAGCGACGCCTCTCATCTGAACATCGTGCCGTTCACCAACCGATCACAGGAATCGGTTGATGAGCGCAAGCGCGATCACGAGGATCGTCGAACAAACGACGATGACGTGGCCGAGACAGCCGGATTCGAATTGTATTTTGAGCTTCATCGGGATCACCTCCTTTCAATGTATTTATGCGTTTGCGCATTTCGGCAGCCGAAAATGCGCAAGCGCGCGGAGGCGGCATGAGCAGCGATGATTCTCCAGAGGACGACAGCGAAGCGGACGATCGCCGCGAACGCGCGAAGGAACTGGGCCTTCAGCAGAGTCCTGGACGCCTATCGCGCGTCACGCGAATACAAGGAGAAACTGGCGTTCCCCGAGAGGATCGAAGGGGACCTTCGCGACGGACAGGCGACGGAGTTTGATCGCACATGTCGAAGTGCCCGCCGGATTGAGCGCGATGTTTCACTTCATCCGCTACAGCGACGGCGATCTTTCATTCGAGGGATTTCTGAAGCAACAACTGGAATCGCTGTTTCACGAAACACTGCACGCTGGACGAGATCAAGACGCTGTTCCATGGATTCAACTCCACCACGCCCCTGAGTGCCCGGTGGCAGAAGCTCGCCCGAGCGAAACTCAGCGAGCTTGAGGAACTCTCGGCGCGGATTCAGATGATGAAACGGGCACTTGAGATCGGTCTTCAGTGCGGCTGCGTACGGATCGAGGATTGCTCGCTGTCAGCCGCGGACGCGCTGGGCGAAACAAAGAGCGCATCGAAAGGATGCTCCTGCTAGCTCAGGTCACAATGGGGGCACAGGAAAGAGGCATGCAAAACATCCGCGAGACATTGGAAAAGCGTCAGGTTAGCGTCTACTTCGTTGCAGTCTTCATCGCCGTGCTCACGGCCTTGCTCGCGCGTGGCACTGCTGCACTTGAGTACTGGATCAATCCGGCACTCGCAATCATGTTGTTTGCCACGTTTCTCCACGTGCCGCTCGTCGATCTTGGTCGCGCGTTCACTCGCGGTCGGTTTATAGCTGCATTGCTCATCTCGAACTTCATTGCAGTTCCACTGTTAGTGACAGTATTGGTGCAATTCCTACCGCCCGAGCCGCTGGTGCGCCTTGGAGTGCTGCTAGTGCTGCTCACACCCTGCATTGACTATGTGGTGACCTTCGCGCATTTGGGCCGAGCCGATGCTCGAGTGTTGTTGGCTGCCACACCCACGCTTTTAGTCGTTCAAATGCTGCTGCTGCCGTTCTATCTCGGTCTGCTTCTCGGAAACAATGCCGCAATACTGGTGCAGCCTGGCCCGTTCGTCGATGCCTTCGTCTGGTTGATAGCGGTTCCATTTTCCCTCGCTGGCGCTGTGCAACTATGGGCTGCTCGAAGTCGAGTTGGTGAGAGATTGTCATCCGCACTGGGCCTCTTGCCGGTACCTGCCACCGCTGTCGTTCTATTTATCGTTGTTGCGGCGGTGTTGCCGCAGCTCGGCCCAGCGACTCACGTGGCATTGAGAGTCATCCCACCGTACGTCGCCTTTGCTGCAATCGCCCCGTTGATCGGGTGGAGTATCGGCCGGGTATTTCGTCTCGACCCGCGCGCTGGACGCGCTGTCGCTTTCAGTGCAGGAACACGGAACTCCTTGGTCGTATTGCCGCTGGCGCTTGCTGTACCAGGCGCCGTCCCTATCTTGCCCGCGGTCATCGTCACCCAAACATTGGTCGAGCTTATCGGCGAACTGCTCTACGTTCGCCTCATCGCAAAACTAGGAGGTACGGAATCCAGAACGGCCACGCTCAGTGCGGACGCGTAGGTAGGCACTTTAATTTAGCCGGGCTGTCACTGGCAGGTACCGAAACTAGCCGTCGATCTCTCGCAGTGCGTCGCGTTCGGATCGTAAGTCAAAAGGAATCTCGCCTGCTTCCTTCAACACGTAGAATCCAATCCCGCAGCCGATGACTAAGTCTGGAATGCGGCTGTGTGTCCACAACACGAGTCCTCCTGCGAGGATTACCCCAACGTTTGCAATCACATCTGCGCGCGTAAAGATCCAGGAGGCGCGCAAATGCACTTCGCCATGGCGGTATCGATTCAACAGCCGCAACACCGTCGCGTTCACGATCAGGGACAACGTGGCGACGGCGAACATGATCCATCCTTCCGGTTCGCCGCCCGTGAGCGCGCGGCGAACTGCGTCAATGATCACGCCGGCACCCAACACCGCAAGCACGAGACCGCTCGTGAGTGCAGCACGGCGCTTGAACAATTGCGAACGGCCAACTGCGAGCAGCGCGATTGCGTATGCGGAAGCATCGGCAAACATATCGAGCGCATCAGCCAGTAGGCCGCTCGACTGTGCGATGATGCCAGCAATGCCACCGACGACGAACATCGTCGCATTGAGCAGCAGCGCGATGCCGATCGTGCGTCGCTGCACGGCATCTTCCACCTCGCTGGCATGACATCCGCAGTCGCTCACTCTGCGCGCTCCAAGTTGATCGAAGGCATCGTAAAGCCCGTAGCCACTTCAGGGTAAAGAGGGAGCGAACAGCGCCCGCCTGATCCAAGGGAAGGCGAGCAGCCGATGGTTGTATGGAAGTCAATCGCGATGGACGCTCCGCTTGCGATGACCGTCGCGCGGGCGCTCTGAACCGATCGCTTGCGTTTCGGCGAGGCCTGCGAGAATTCCGCAGTCTGCCCCCCGACTTGCCGTCTGGCAGCGTTCACGCAAAGCAATGAGCTGCCGTTTGAGTCGCTGGAGCTCAGAAAGTTTTTGGCCCACATGTTCGATGTGCTCATCGAGCACCGCGTTCACCTCGGCGCAATCCGCCTCCGGTCGATCTCGAACTCGTAGCAGTTGTCGTATCTCATCAATGGACATGTCGAGGGAGCGACAATGCCGAATGAAGGACAGCCGCTCCAGGTGGACTTGCGTGTACTGCCGGTAATTGTTCGCCGCTCGCCCTGGCTTCGGCAGGAGTTTGAGGCTCTCGTAGTACCGCACGGTTTCGACAGGTACGTCGGCCTGCCGGGCCAGTTCGCCAATCTGATACGTCTTCGGCATCGATTCATCTCGTTTGGGCTTGACCCTGAAGTTACTACAGGGTGTGAAATCGAACTATGCGTACTAGCTCATTCCGCGTCAAACCGGCTCTTTCAGATGCCTACAGATCCTACGTGCGAGAGGCGCGCGCTCACGAGGTCGCGGGTCGGATCGATGCTGCGTGGGCTTGCTTGGAAGCGGCCCACATCATCGGCCAGCGTGCGACTCGGCTACACGTCGGCTCGCATGTGGCGATGCTTGGCCTAGCTTGGCGCACGGGAAGCTTGCGTGAGATGTGCGGACAGGCAGCGCGATTGATAGCTGCCGCGCTGTTCACGTGGCTGTGGGTACCGCGTGGCAATTCAGGTCGCACGAGCGTATCGGCGCTCGCGACAGCGCCGATACCGAGAGACTTGCAAGCGATTCTGGAGTCGCCCCGCGAGCCGTCCACGGCGCGCAGGAGCCATTCATGAGCGCAAAGTGTTGCTCGTCCTCGTGCGCGGCCACCGTCCAAGTCTCGGCGCGATACCGCCGTGTCCTGCAAATCGCGTTGATGTCGAATGCGGCGATGTTTGCAGTCGAAGTGATTGCGGGCTTGCGCGCCCAGTCCGTCTCGCTCCTGGCCGACGCGATTGATTTCGCCGGAGATGCGGCGAACTACGGCTTATCTCTCGCCGTGTTGAGCCTCGCGCCGGTATGGCGCTCACGTGCAGCGCTGATCAAGGGTCTGAGCATGGGCGCCTACGGCGTATTCATTCTTGGACATGCGACATGGAACATGATCACGGCTGCGGTACCGAATGCGCATACGATGGGATGGGTCGGAGCAATTGCGCTTCTCGTGAACGTCGGGGTTGCCTCATTGCTGTTCGCGTACCGCGAAGGGGACGCCAACATGCGTTCAGTGTGGCTCTGCTCGAGAAACGATGCGATCGGGAACGTTGCGGTTGTCGCCGCGGCAGCGCTGGTCGGGTGGTTGAATGCAGGTTGGCCGGACGTGCTAGTGGCACTCGCAATGGGATGGCTTGCTCTCGCCGCATCGCGCAGCGTCGTGCAGCACGCGCGGCGCGAACTGCTCACCACAGGTAGTGAATCTGCCAGGCGCAGTTTCTTATGACGTTACTGAGTCGCAGATCGCTCCGAGCTCTCGACTCGG
>DATCLP010000162.1:0-2716 GCA_036563855.1 Steroidobacteraceae bacterium
GTAGAGCCGCGCACGGAGTCGGTCCGATCGGTAACGGAAGCATTGCGCCGGCTCGGCGGCGATACGCCGCTTGAATGCCAGAAGCTTCGCGGGGGCATGGTTCGGGAACAGGGCTTCACGCTCAATCCTGCCCAGCCGATGGTAATCACGTCCACGATCGACCAGATCGGTTCGCGGCTACTGTTTCGGGGATATGGGCTGAGTCCTTACGCCGCACCCGTGCACGCCGGGCTCCTCGGACACGACACGCTTATATTGCTCGACGAGGCTCATCTGGGAGAACCGTTCGCCCGCACGGTGGCGGCTGTTGTCCGGGAGCAGTCCCGTGCGGAGCGCCCCTTGAGCCCACTGCGGCCGGTCAAGTTGGTTCCGATGAGCGCGACCGTGCATTCAACTGGCAATCGCTTCTGCCTCGATGAAGCAGATCTTGCTCATCGCACAATCGCGGAACGGCGTACGGCGCCGAAGCCCGCGCGGCTCGTCCAGGCGGCACCGAAGCTATCCGATCGGTTGAACGTGTTGTTCCGTGAAACGCTGGACGTCCTGCAGGAACTCGAAACGCAGACTCCGGCTGTCGCGGTGATCGTAAACAGAGTGCGGACTGCGCGCGCACTGTTCGAGCTGCTGCGTAAGGAATCTGCCGAGCGAGGCTTCGACATCGAGCTTCTGATCGGTCGCAGTCGCCCGATCGATCGGGACCTCGTGGCGCAGCGCCTTCTTGCTAGGGCCGGCGCCGGCCGCAAGCCTGAACCTTCGGACCGCGCTCTCGTCGTGGTATCGACCCAAACCATCGAGGTCGGGGCCGATCTCGATTTCCAGGGAATGGTTACGGAATGCGCATCGCTCGGTGCCTTGAGGCAACGATTCGGTCGGCTCGACCGACTCGGGCGCTTCCGCAAGGCTCGCGCTGCCATCGTCGGTGGAGGCGAGCCGGACGATGATCCAATTTACGGACCGGCGCTAGCGGCGACGTGGCGGTGGCTGAATTCAATCGCGACGCCGGTCGGCGATCATCCTTGTGTCGACTTCTCGATCGAAGCGATTGATAGAGCACTTGAAGGTGTGGACATCAAAGCGCTCAGTGTGGATTCGCCGCCTGTGCCCGAGCTGACTCCCTCGTTCGTCCAGCTCCTGTGTCAGACGGCGCCCCGGCCGGCATACGACCCCGATGTTCCGGCTCTGCTTCATGGTTTGAATGCATCCGAGCCGGACGTTCAGGTCGTCTGGCGGTCGGACATCCCGGTCCGTACGCTCGACGACCATCTTGTGCTCGACATCGAGAGCGATGCTGTTGCGCGCGAGCTGCTCGAGATCAACCCACCGATGAGCCTCGAAGCGATGGCCCTGCCGCTCCACGCAGTACGTTCATGGCTCGAAGGTAGGGGGACGCAGGCTGAGCTCTCGGATCTCGAAGGTGGGGGCACTCAGGGGGCGGCCGAGCAGAAGGCACAGTCCACGATCCCGCGGCAGGTGTGGAGGCTGACGCCGGATGGATGGAAGCGTGCGTTCGGTCGCGAACTGCAACCCGGCGACACCATTGTCGTTCCTGCAGGCTATGGCGGCTGCGACGAGTTCGGGTTTGCGCCGGAATCGATAACACCCGTGCGTGACCTGAGCGAAACTGCACGGCGCGCGCTGGGGCGATCGCCATTACTCGTGTTGACGAAGTGGAATATCCACTCATTTGGTGCAATGGACGAGACCCGCGCACGGGACGCCTGGGAAGCCGCTAGCAGAGCGTTCCGAGAGCGAAGAGCGGATCCCCAAGACGTCTTCGGTCTGCTCATCGATCAGCTGGGCGAGTCGCTCACTAACGATCGGACGTGGCTGCAGGACGATCCGCTCGTTGAAGCGATCGCGCAGGATGCGGAATCCAGTGATCCCGCGCTGGGTGCGCTTGTCGTTACCAGTAGCAAGGCGCGCCGGGCAGACATCTCGGACGAAGATCTTACGTCGAGCCGCACCGTGCCCGTTGCCCTAAGTGAACATAACGCTGGAGTCGGAGCACGGGCGCGCCAGCTTGCAGGAGCAATCGGCCTGGAGGAAGCACACAAGATCAACGTAGGGCGCGCCGGGGATCTTCATGATCTTGGAAAAGCAGATCCTCGGTTTCAACTTATTCTGCGCGGAGACGACTTCGATACGCTTCCGGGTCAGTTACTGGCGAAAGGAATGCGCCGTGTGCGAGGCCTTCGAGTCGAGTCGCGCGAGCGCCACGAAGCCTATTCCGTTGCGTTCTTGAAGAAGCATACGGACTTGGTTGAAACGGCTCACGATCCGGAGCTCGTGCTGTATCTCATCGGTACGCATCACGGTCGCGGTCGAGCGCTCATGCCGAACCGTCCTGACGATGGAACCGCGTTCGCGGTCGAACTGGACGGCCGAACGTACGAGTTCGAAGGGGCACCGCAGCTCGGTGCCGTGGGGTCGGGTTGGCCGTCGCTTTTTTGGCGACTCAATCGCCGCTATGGCCCATGGGGACTTGCGTACCTCGAGGCCCTGCTGCGGTTGGCAGACCAGCTGCGTTCTGCTGAAGAACTCGAAAGGGGGGCACTTGCATGAGTTGTGCGCTTCGATTTTCCGCACTGCTGGGATCACATCCGCTTGGCTTCCTCGCGAGCCTGGGGCTGCTGCGCAAGCTTGGGGAATGGGACGAAGATTCGAAGCTGGCGTTTCGCATGGAGGACGACTGGGTTGCTGTGGGGCATACACGCGC
>DATCLP010000163.1:0-1992 GCA_036563855.1 Steroidobacteraceae bacterium
GATCCGGCACGGGCGTCACGTCGACCGAGAGCGGCACGCCGAGTCCGGCGCCGGCCAAGAACGGGCCCAGACTGGAACCCAACGAATTGGCGATGTAGCGCAGCGCTTCCGAAGCGTCCTTTTCGTCCTTGTTGTAGCGCAGTCCCACCGTGAGCTTCCACGCGTCGGAGAACTTGAAGTCGACCTGACCGAATGCGGCGCTGCTGACGGTCTTGCCATCGATCAAGCCGACAACCGAAGTGTACGGACGCGGATTGGGAACCACCGGACGGATTCCGGCCGGGTTGAAGGGAACACCGAGCAGCGCGAGCAATGCATCAACCGTGCCCATCGGCGTATTGAGCTCCTCATAGCCCGGATACGTCGTCGTCGCCGGCTCTTGATTGAAATCCTCGACCGATTGATAGAGACCGAAAATCCAGCTGATCGGCCCGTCGGTGGTCGAGGTGAACGTCAGCTCGTTGCTGTACCACTCGCGCTCTTCCATGTACATGTTCGTACCGCTGGGATTCACGATCCGTCCCGGTGTACCGAGGAACGTCGGCAGCTGCATCTGCACGACGTCGACGCCGTCCACGTCGGTCCACTGCGTATAGCGGTAGTTCTGATGGCCGCCGATGTACTTGATGTCCACCGGGCCGGTATGCCACGTGAGGTGCATCGTGTAGTTGTGGTGATTGTCGAGCTTCTGGCGGCTGTGGAAGTCATTTGCGAACTTCCGCGTATCGCCCGTCAATAGCACGGGATTGTTGGGCACATTGCCGATCCGGCCGTCGATGTTGTCGAACAATCCCCACGAACCTTGCGGCACGAGCGTGCTCGAGGTCGCACCGTACGCGCGGGCCTGGGCAAATTGCACGGCAGTCATGTTCGCCGGTTGATTCTCGTAGCTCGAGTAGAACGGCGCGAACGACATGCCCGTGTGGCGCGACTCGTCGTAGTCGGCGTATGCGGCCTTCAAGAAGTAGTCGAACGAACCGATCGTGCCGGTCAGCAGTAAGTCGAAGATATCGCGGTTGTTCGGCTGATCGCCTTCCGTGTCACCGCGCGACACGTTCTCGAAATAACCCTTGTCTTGGCGATACACGCCGACATTGACGCGCGCGCGCAGATGGTCATCGATGAGCGGACCCGACACGGTCGCCTCGCCGCCGTAACGCCTGAAATTACCGTAGAAGGCGCCCGCCTCGATCTGAAACGTATCCGTCGGCAGCTTCGAGATCGTGTTGAACGCCCCCGCGATCGAGCCGCGACCGGACAACGCGCCCTGCGGTCCACGCAAGATCTCGGTACGTTCGATGAAAATCGGACGACGCTGCGCGTCCTGCACGCTGCTCGTGTAGACGCCGTCGATATAGTTTGCGACGGGGCTGTCGAGCGTGAAGAAATTGGATTGCCGTGCAATGCCGCGGATCGACGGCCGGTCCGTTGCCATGTTGAAGGACACGCCAGGCGCGAAGTTCGCCATGTCCTGAATGCTCAAGATGCCGATCGTCTCGCGCGCCGTGTCGCTATAAGCGGAAATCGACAAGGGCACTTCGAACACGCTCTCGGCACGCCGCTCGGCAGTCACGATGATTTCTTCGAGCGTGGTTTCGCGCTGGCGGTCTTGTGCCATCGCAGCCGCACTGAGACCTAGGGCTCCGCTGACGGCACACGACAGCAGAGTTCGCCGGCTGATGCTCATAAGGATTACCCCCTTGTGCGGGTCGCGCGGTCGACCCGTCGTTTTAGAACATTGGTAATGCTCACCCGCGTTACGCCGACTGATGGTACGCACGTCTCGGACACAAACGCAACAGAGAACTATGAAGGAGTCTTTTTGTTCAGCAACAAATACTTATGCGCCGCTAACCCGAGCTGAACGCAGCTTTATCTAGCGCAAACGACACGAGAGCCCGTGCTTCGTCGGATTTCTAGTATGGAATGCATTCAACCCGCAGAGATTTTGCGGTGGGAGTAAAGGACGCCCCCGCCTCGTGCCGATGGCAC
>DATCLP010000164.1:0-3933 GCA_036563855.1 Steroidobacteraceae bacterium
GATCCGGATCTCGCTCGCCGAATATCCGCGAATGAAATTCGCGCCGCGTTCAGTGTCGTCGGAGAGTTTCATTTCGTTAACATAGCGCACCGTGCCGATGAGCGCATGCGTGTGCGCCGCTCGAATGTCCAAGCTTTCATCGCTGACCCTCGTCCTGCCGCATTTTCTCGAATGCCTACAAGACCATGCCGCCGTCGATGCGCCGCAAAGTCGGTCGATTGCGGTACTCGCAGGCAAGGGCCATGTCGAGCGTAGATGGCGCACGGAAGATCCGCGACAAGCGACGGTGTGCGCATGGCAACGAGGACTGCTCGAGTCGCTCGATATCGCCCCAGAGACTGCGCCGAGCGCTCCTCTCTGCGCGGCGACCTTACAGTGGCCGACTTCAACGCAAGACTGGCTGCACGCCGAGCCCATTCATCTCGAGGCGGGATTGAACGATGTGACGCTCGTGCGTCTGCCTCCGGATGCTGCGCTCACGGCCGAAGAACGCGATGCGCTCACACCAGTGTTGCGCGAGCATCTCGCATCCGAGGCAATGGTCGTTCACCCGTATGGCGAGCGCGAATGGCTGGTCGGTCTGCCAGTGTTCCTCGAGGCACGCACCGTGACGCCGGAATTCGCGTTGCGCAGCGACTGGGACAGCGCGTTGCCGCAGGGACCGGATGCTGCGCGGCTACGGCGGCTGATGACCGAGCTTCAAATGCTGCTGCATGAGCATCCCGTGAACGTCTCTCGTCAACGGCGCGGCTTACCTGCCATCAATTCGGTTTGGTTCTGGGGGAACGGCCGCGTGAGCGGACCCCGGCCGGCATCGGCGATGTGTATGGGCGATCATCCTTACTTGCGCGGTCTTTGTGCGGCAAATGGATGGGAACCTCCGAGCGACCCTGATTCACTGGAGGAGGCGCTCACCGTGGCGGATGCGCGTCGGCCGCTCGTATACGTTGTTCGTGGGGCGAGCGACGAATGGTTACATGCCTCGGTCGAGGCACTACGCCGCGGCCTGGTCGACGAACTGCTCGTGATCGTCGATGAGTGGCGGGTGAGCGCAAACCGTTGGTCGCTTCGCCGCTTCTGGCGTCGAGCAGCACCGATTGCAACATGGGCGTGAAAGTCATTCGACGCCGGCCAGTTGGCGATGTGTCGGCGTTACCGGCCGACTTGCATCCGTTGCTGCGACGGATTTACGCAAGCCGCAGTGTCGCAGGCGCCGAAGATCTCCAGCTCTCGCTGGATCGGCTGATTCCGGTGCGGCAGTTGGGCGGGATTGCGCCTGCGGTCGAGCTCTTGTGCAAACACTACGAGCTGCGTACGCGTATCGTCATCGTCGGCGATTTCGACGCGGATGGCGCGACCAGTACCGCGCTCGTCGTGCGTCAGCTCAAGCGGCTGGGCTTTCCTGCGATCGATTTTCTCGTGCCCAATCGGTTCGAGTACGGATACGGCTTGACGCCGGAAATCGTTTATCTCGCGCACGAACGCTTTGCGCCGGCATTGATCGTGACGGTGGATAACGGCATCGCCAGTCATGCGGGCGTAGCTGCAGCGCGATCGCTCGGCATCGACACGTTGATCACCGATCATCACCTCGCGGGAGCGACGTTGCCGGAGGCGAATGCAATCGTGAACCCGAATTCGCCGGGCGACACGTTCCCGAGCAAGGCGCTTGCGGGCGTAGGTGTTGCTTTCTATCTGATGGCGGCACTCACACGCGAGATGCAAGAACGCGGGATCGTTCGACAGGCTCCGTCGGTCGCCGATCTTCTGGATCTCGTAGCCTTGGGTACGGTTGCGGATCTCGTGCCGCTCGATCGGAACAATCGGGTGCTCGTACATCAAGGCCTGCGGCGCATTCGTGCCGGCAGATGCATCCCTGGGATTCGAGCATTGCTCGAAGTGTCCAACCGCACTTGCGCGGATGCGGTTGCGTCTGATCTCGGCTACCAGGTCGGCCCGCGCTTGAACGCCGCGGGACGTCTCGACGACATGAGCATCGGGATCCAATGCTTGCTGACCGACGATCTGGCGACGGCGAGAATGCTGGCCGGACGCTTGAGTCAACTGAATGCCGATCGACGCGAGCTCGAGTTGCAGATGCAGCAGGAAGCGATGCTTGCGATTGCCGATATGCGTGCGGACGACGCATTGCCGCTTGGCCTATGCTTGTTCGATGAGTCCTGGCATCAGGGCGTCGTCGGGTTGGTCGCGTCGCGTGTCAGGGAGCGAGTCCATCGACCGGTGATCGCGCTCGCCCGCGCCGATCAGAGCCGGCTCAAAGGGTCGGCGCGTTCGGTGCCGGGCGTGCACATCCGCGACGTGCTCGACAGCATCGCAACACGCACGCCGGGGTTGATCGAAAAGTTCGGCGGACATGCCATGGCGGCGGGCCTCACCATCGCGTCCGAACGCTTGCCGGAGTTCCAAACGGCGTTCGATCAGGAAGTGCGACGGTGGATGTCGATCGAGGATGCCATGGGCGTCATTGTCTCGGACGGCGAGCTCGCGCCGCAGGAGATCTGCCTGGACATTGCACGGCTTCTGCGGGAGTCAGGCCCCTGGGGACAGGCATTTCCGGAACCCTTGTTCGATGGCTGCTTCGAGGTGCGGGCGGCGCGCGTGCTCAGCGATCGGCACTTGAAGATGAACCTCGCGCATCCACATGGCCTGATCTGCGAGGCAATCGCCTTTCGTCACTTCGATCATGACGATGCGCCGATCGTGAAGGAGAACGATCGCATCGAGATCGCTTATCGGCTCGACATGAACCGTTTCAACGGAACCGAGCGCGTTCAGCTCATCGTGGAGCATCTTCGGGTCATGCCCTGAGCGCGTCCGTGCCGTGGCCGCAAGGCGAGCCGCCGCTGCGTCCATCTGCTACTATTCGCGCCCGTTTCGAATTTCGCTTGAAAGCAATGGAAGTCAATCAGATTCGCCGAATGCTGGAAGATCTCTCCGAGCGCAGCGAGGCGCTCAGGAGGTTTCTTTGACTACGAGACGAAGAGCGAACGTCTCGCCGAAGTCAGCCGCGAGTTAGAAGATCCCTCGATTTGGAATACGCCCGAGAAGGCTCAAGAGCTCGGGCGGGAGCGCGCGAAGCTCGCACAAGTCGTCGAAACGCTCGACCGCATCCGCAACTCGTTGAGCGATGCCAAGGAGTTGCTCGAGATGGCCTTAGAGGAAGGCGATGAGGCGGCCGTCGCCGGCGTGCAACAGGATCTGGCCGGGACCGAGCGGCAGATCAAGCAGCTCGAGTTCCAGCGCATGTTCCCCGGCGAGATGGACTCGCACAACGCGTACCTCGACATCCAAGCCGGTGCCGGCGGTACGGAGGCACAAGATTGGGCGCAAATGCTGTTGCGCATGTACCTGCGCTGGGGCGACGCGCATGGTTTCAAGACCGAGATCGTCGAAATCAGCCCGGGCGAAGTGGCGGGTATCAAGAGCGCGACCGTGAGCTTCACGGGGGATTACGCGTACGGGTGGCTGCGCACCGAAACCGGCGTGCATCGGCTCGTGCGCAAGTCGCCGTTCGACGCGAATGCGCGCCGGCATACTTCATTTGCCTCCGTCTTCGTCTCGCCGGAAGTCGATGACGACATCAACATCACGATCAATCCGGCGGACCTGAAGGTCGACGTCTACCGCTCGAGCGGCGCCGGCGGCCAGCACGTGAACAAGACGGAGTCGGCGGTCCGCATCACCCACCTGCCCACGGGGATCGTGGTCTCCTGCCAGCAGGAGCGGTCCCAGATCCAGAACCGTGAGGTCGCCATGCGCATGCTCCGCTCCCGTTTGGCGCAGCTCAAGTTGGAGCAGATGGAGCGAGAGCTGGGCCAGCTGAAGGGGCCGAAGATGGAGACCGAGTGGGGCAGCCAGATCCGGTCTTACGTGTTCCAGCCGTACACGCTCGTCAAGGATCACCGCACCGGG
>DATCLP010000165.1:0-6390 GCA_036563855.1 Steroidobacteraceae bacterium
CACCGGAAACAGGCCCTCCGGATCGGCACCGGAGCGCGTGAACTCGTCGGTGTGACAGACTCCGGTCGCCTTGATCTCGACGAGCACCTCGCCCGCCTTCGGTCCGTCCAAATCCACCGTCGTCACTTCGAGCGGCTTGCCTGCCGCGTAGCACACGGCCGCCTTCGTTTTCATACGTCATCTCCTCGCCTGCGCTGCCGCGCAATCTGCACCTGTGGTGCTCAGTCGCGCTCCAGCTGCAACGGAATTTGTTTCAGAACTGCGCCCGCGCGAACGCGTTCGTCGTCCTGCATGCCTGCGACCACATCGCCGTTGTCATCCAGCAAGGGAATGCGATAGCTCGCGAGAATCTGTCGAATCTTGTCCTTGTGCTCCCCTATCCATTTATCGAGCGTGTCCTTCCACTCCTTTTCTCCGAAGCGCACACCCATCGAAATTTCGTAGTCGAACTTGATCTTCGCATCCGGCGTGAATGGCACGGCCCGCCACGCAGGAAACGAACTGTGCTCGCGCACAAGGAAGCCCGCGATCGGACCCCAAACGATCGCCATATCGATCTTTCCTGCCTTCAGATCTTGCTCGACCGTGTGGCCGGGACTTTCCGCAGGATCGCCGCTCTGCGGCGTGTAGACCACGGCGCGATCGAGCATGCCGTTGCGCAGGAGCCAATCGGCACCCGGCGAGCGGCCGAACACGCCGATGCGTAGAGCCTTCCGTTTTTCCGGCGGCAGCTTCAGCAAGTCGTCGGCAACCCGCAACTCGCTGAAGTCCTCGCGGGCCGGGAAAACGAGCGCATAGGTCGAGCGCATGTAGGGTCGTGTCGTCGCCGTCAGCTCATAACCTTTCGGAACGCCGATGATGACGTCGCACTTGAACTCCTGCGTCTGCTCATCGCGCTCGCGCAGCGTGTGGCGGACGAAGCCCATGCGCTGCGGGAAGAACGTGTACTCGACGCGTTCGCGACCGAGATCTTGCGCAAGCGCTTCGGCGATCTTGTTCTCGTAGCCTTCGCCGCGCTCGTTCGACAGCGGCATGTTGTGCGGATCCGCGCACACACGCAGCGCGTCGTCCGAGGCTGCAGCCATGGCGCATGCGCTCAGCAGACAGCCCAATGCCGCAAGCGCAGCTCGTCCGCCCTGTCGGCTCCACTCATTCCTGGAGCGACGACAAGCGTCCCGGTTTGATGTCACCATTGGAACGACCCTTCAAATATGCGTACAGACCTTCCCAGTTCTTGTTCACCATCGGACTCGTGTTGAAGGGCGGCATGCCCTTCTCCGGACGGCCGTTCATGATGACGTCGTGAAATTGCTCCTTCGTGAGCACCTTCATCGACTCGACGAGCGGCGGTCCGACGAGTCCCTCCTGTTGCGCGCCGTGGCAGCGCTCGCACGCGAGCGCCCGCCACGTCTTCCAACCCTGTAACGTCTGCTCGTCCACTTTGGTGCCGTCGCGTACTTCGTAGAGCTTTTCTTTTTCCTCGTTTTCGTTTGCACCGAACGCGACGAATGGAACGATGAGGAGAAACATCAGCCGAATAGTCAATTGCATCTTGGAGCTCGAATGGTCAGTGACATCGCGGAAGTCATGCGGCGGTTTCCGAGTCGGTGGCGTGGCATGCCCGCACGCGGCATGCCACACCGCTATCGAGCGCAACTCGCCGCTCCTTCAGCGTGCGTCGGCCGTTCGCTGAGTTGCCGTATCCGGCAGCGAGAACACGAACAGCGAGCCACCGAGCGTCGTGTACTTGGCGAGATCCTTGTATCCGCCGACCGCCCCGAGTCCTTCGGTCTCGCCGGTCAGTCCCGCCGCCATACCGATGCCGGCCCACCCGCCGATACCGGAGTACACGCCGACGTACTGTTTGCCGTTGTACTCGTACGTGAAGACATTGCCGATGATTCCCGAAGGCGTCTTGAACTTCCAAAGCTCCTTGCCGTCCTTCGTGCTCACCGCCTTGATGTAGCCCTCGAGCGTGCCGTAGAACACGATGTCGCCAGCCGTCGTCAGAGCACCGGACCACACAGAGAAGCGTTCTGGCTTCGACCAAACGATCTTGCCTTGCGCCGCATCCCACGCGATGAAGTTACCCATGCCGCCATGGCTGTTGGGCGCCGGATACATCGTCAAAGTCGCGCCCACATACGGTTGCCCGGCGACGTACTCCACCTGGAACGGTTCATAGGTCATGCAGACGTGATTCGTCGGCACGAAGAACAAGCCGCTCTTGCGGTCGAAGCTCGCCGGTTGCTGATCTTTCGTGCCGAGCGCTGCCGGGCAGATATCCTTGACGTTCACATCGGGTCCCGTCGTTCCCGGCGAATAGCGCTTGTCGACGATCGGGCGTCCCGTCTTCATGTCGACTTTCGTCGCCCAGTTCACTTTCGGATCGTATTTCTCGGCAACGAGCAACTCGCCCGTTTCGCGATTGAGCGTGTAAGCGAAGCCGTTGCGATCGAAGTGAACTATTGCAGGTACGCGTCGACCGTTGATCGTGAGGTCGGCGAGAATGTTCTCGTTGACGCCGTCGTAATCCCATTCGTCGTGCGGCGTCATCTGATAGACCCACTTCGCCATACCGGTGTCGAGATCGCGGGCGAAGATCGACATCGACCACTTGTTGTCGCCCGGACGCTGCGCCGGGTTCCAAGTACCGGGATTGCCGGTGCCGTAGTAGATGAGGTTGAGCTTCGGATCGTACGAGTACCAACCCCAGGTCGTGCCGCCTCCGAGCTTCCATTGCTCGCCTTCCCAGCTCTTGAGCGAGGAATCCTTGCCGATCGGCTGCAAGCGGCCATTCGACCACGTCATCGTCTTTTGCGGATCGACGAGCAGGTCTTGGTCCGGGCCAGTGCTCCAGGCCGTCCAGACCCTCTTACCCGTCTTGAGGTCGTATGCAATCAGCCGACCGCGCACGCCGAACTCGCCGCCCGAGATGCCCGTGATGACTTTGTCCTTGAAGACGTGCGGCGCATTCGTATTCGTCTCGCCGATCTTCGGATCGCCGTTCTTCGCGGTCCACACGACCTTGCCGGAGTTCGCATCGAGCGCGACGAGCGTCGTATCCGCCTGTTGCAGCAGGATCTTGCCGTCGCCGTAGGCCAGTCCACGATTTACCGTGTCGCAGCACATCACCGGCACGACATCTGCATTCTGCTTGGGTTCGTATTTCCACTTGAACGATTGATCCTTTAGATTGACCGCATAGACATTGTTCGGGAACGGCGTATGGATGTACATCGTGTCGCCGATGACGAGCGGCGAGCCTTCGTGGCCGCGCAGCACGCCAGTCGACATCGTCCATGCGACCTGCAACTGTCCGACATTTGAAGCGTTGATCTGCTTGAGCTCACTGTACCGATGATTGGCGTAATCGCCGGCCTGCATGACCCAGTTCGTGGGTTTGGCCGCAAGTGCATCAAGGTCGTTCGCACCGGCTGTGCCGACCAAAGTCGCGGTCGCGGCCCCTGCTGCGATGCCAACTAGAAAGGAGCGATGCTGATGTTTCATGATCATTCCCCCACAACCCTTCTCAGAACCGAGACCGATGGTTTCATTCCGCGCTTGCTGGTGCGCAGCATCGTTCGCACGCTGCCGCCAACAGTCACCGTCAACGTGAAACGACCCTTGACGATGCAACGCTTGTGCCATTCGCCGCTTCTCCGAGGACTCGCGTTTGCGACTTTCCTCTACGGCGCGGCCCACGCGGCCGACGCGCCACCCGCCAACGATTACCCGACCCATGCGCGCGTCGAATACGTGAACGAGTGCGTGGCCAAACATGGCAGCAAGCTCTCCGCGATCTATCAGTGCTCGTGCGCAATCGATTCGATTGCGAAGAAGCTCACGTATGACGAATTCGTCGAAGCATCCACATTCGTGAAATACGCAACTTTGCCCGGAGAAGGCGGTGCAATCTTTCGGGATTCCGAAAAGGCGAAGAGCGCTGCGAAACGCTATCGCGATCTGGAGTCGAATGCCCTACGGAGTTGCGGGCTCAACGAGACAAAATCGTGACTCGTTGAGGCGGAGTAGAACGCGATCGCTCATTTGCCCGGACCCGCCTTCGGTGCGGGTCCGATCACAACGCCCCACGGCGAGCGTCCGACAGGAATCGTTTTGATGACTTCCAGCGTGGTCGTATCGACGACACTCACGTCATTCGAGGGACCATTGGCGGTATAGAGCCGCCGCCCATCTCGCGTGAGCGCAATGCCCCATGGCCGCGTCCCTACACGAACCTCCTTCACCAGCCGAAACTCTGCTGGATCCGTTGTATCGACAACGGCCACTGTGGCGCCGCGTCCCGTGCTCATGTACAGACGATTGCGCTTCGTATCCAGCACGACACCCATGGGTCGAGCTTCCTTACGCAACTGCAGCACACGTTCGGCGGGACGATCTTGCGCGATAGACACGCGATAGAGCGAGGCGTCGAACTCGCCTGAGACGTAAGCCGTCGAGCTATCGGGCGTGAACGCGATATCGCGCGGCCGCTGTCCGACTTTCACCGTACGTACAACTGCTAACGCGCTCGTATCGATGATTGCGACGGCGTGATCCGACTCGCTCGTCACCAGAGCCCAGCGACCGTCCGGGGACACCGCAACGCCTTCCGGTTCTCCGCCGACCGGAATGCTTTTCAAGACGCGACCGCTTTCAATCTCGACGACGGAGGTACGTCCGGCGTCCTCGTTCGAGACGAACAGGCGCTTGCCGTCGGCGCTCAAATCGAACTGCTCGGGATCCGAACCCGCAGGAATCACTTTGAGGAGCTTACGCGCCGCGGTGTCGACGATCGCGATGCCGTCGGCCTTGAGATCGCGCTCGCGCTTTGCGCATTCCTCATCCGGGACCGTCGGGGGGCACTTCGGCAATCCGCTCACCGCCACGTACAGCCGGCTCCCGCTTCGATCGAGCTTGAGGCCGCGCGGACGTTTGCCGACCTCGATCGTCGCGACGACTTCGTCGCGCTCGGTGTCGATGATCGAGATGCTGTTGCCGTCTTCATTGGATACGTAGGCGCGGTCAGCGTGGGCGGGCGCTAGCCATGCGACCAGCGCACACCCGAGTAGGACAGCAATGCGAATGGCAGAGAGCTTGGAGCGGCTCCTCATGCGACTAGAACGAGAGATACGCGCCGATGTTGAAGTTGCTGCTGTCATTCTCGATTCCGTTGTGGGCCTCGGATTTCGTATCGGTAAACTCGCCCAAGAGCGTAAGGTTCTCGGTCAGCTGGTAATACGCACCGACGGTGTACTTCTTGTTCGTTTCCACGAGGTCCGAGGGCAATTCGCCCGGCGCGAGGTCCAGATTGCTCTCGCCGTAGTTCACGCCGACCTTGAGGTCGCCGAACTTCACTGTCACTTGCGCGAGGAACCCATCCGAGTCGCGCTCGCCGCCGAAGCCGTCGCTGCCGAGCACGAAGAGCCCCGTCGTGCCGATACCTTCGCCTTGGTAGTACCAACCCATGACCTCGACGGGACCGAACGTCACTTTGCCGCCGACATCCCAGCCGAAGCTGTCGAAGTCGCCCACGTCGGTGAAGCCTTCGTGCTTCTGACTGATGAACGAGGCTGACACATAGACGGGCCCATTCGTATACGCGATTTTGGCGTGATATCCGGGGCTGCTCTCCGGCGGCGCGCCAGCCGCCGGCTGACCGAACGGCTCGAGCGGGTCGAAAATTCCGATCGTCAGCTTGAAGCCCGCGAAGTCCGGCGTCGTGTAATTGATCTGCGCGAACCAATCCGGGTAGATGTACCCGAGACCGATCGAGCCGAGCGACGTATTCGAAGGCGTGGCGTAGTTGCCGTTCCCTGCACCGACGCCAGGCAGCGTCATGTCGTTGAGAATCGCATCCGCACCGAACAGGCCGATGTTTCGGCCGAGCATGAATTCGCCCATGCTCTCGTTGCCGAACGTCAGAAACACTTGGCGGATGTCGAGCCCCGTCGTACCGAGCGCCGTGTTACGCGAATCGGCACCTTGTCCGATGTTCGGGCTGCCGTCGTTCGTGCTGATACCTGGGTAGAAACCGAAAGTGACGCTGAGGTCGTAACCCTTCTGCGTCGTCGATGCGCTGATGGCCAACGCCGCGGGCAACAAGCCGTTGCTGATCGAAGAGGTGCGGTCCTCGCCGGCCGCGCCTCGACATGCGAGGCCGCCCGTCACGCCTGGCACTGTTTCTTCTTCGCAGCTCGACGAGATGTAGTGGACATTGACGTTGCCGCTCGCGCTGAGCGTCCAATCGCCTGCTGTGACTTCGACTGCCGCAGCAGGCATGCTCATCAGTGCGATCGTCGCGCCCCCCCAGGCTGCGCGCCTCAACGCGTGTCCGGATCCGTATCGCCGCAAGCTCGTCGTCGGCATGACACTTCTCCCTGAACG
>DATCLP010000166.1:0-2188 GCA_036563855.1 Steroidobacteraceae bacterium
GCTCTGGGTGATGACGCGTGTGTCGAAGGACGGCAATCCCGATTCGGTGAAGCGTTACTTCGTCGAAGAGAAAGTCATTGCGCTGCCGATGTCGATCGTCATTCTCGCGCTCCTTGCGATGTCCGGTCTCGGCACGCAGGCAGGCGAGCTCGAGTTCGGCTTCCTCAAAGTCTGGACCGATCCGGTGATGTGGCCGCTCATCGGGATCGCGGTCACGTTGACGATCGTGTCGGTGTTTGCAGCGATGATCCTGCTCGACGCCCGCGAGAACACCTATTGCGTGCCGCTCGAGCGCTCATCGAGCTTGCTGGCCGGGCTTTCCGCCGCCTACATCCTGCATTGGACGATGGGGCTGGCCGAGCCGACGGGCACTGAGGTGATCGGCGCAATCGTGCTGATCCTCTCGATTGCGCTGCTGTGGTATGCGCCGCGGATGGAAATGGCGCGCCTGTCGCCTATGCACTCTCGCGCGCAATGATGCGAAAGCCGATATCGATCACCCGATTGGCGATCTTCTCGCCGGCAGCCCGACGGCGCAGCACGGCGACGGCTTCGCGACCGATGCGCGCACCGTCGAGATCGACGGATGTGATCGTCGGTCGCATTTCGCCGGCAATGGACAGATTGCCGAATCCGACCACGGCGATGTCTTGAGGAACACGCTTGCCTGCAGCGTAGGCCTCGACGATGAGTCCTTGAGCGAGCAGATCCGAGCCGCACACGATCACGTCGGGTTTGGGATCCAGCTCCATGACCTGTCGCCACACCATTCGCGCGTGGCCAAAGTGCGTCGGGATTTCGACGTCGCTTTTCGTGGGTGTCCTACGACCGGTTTGCGCCCATTCGCGCAGGAAGGCATCCCGGCGCATGCGCGCGCGGACGCCATTACCTACGACCAGATGCGGGCGACGGTAGCCGCGCGCAGCAAGGAATCTCGCCAGATCGGTGCCGACGGCTTCATGCGAGAAGCCGACCGCCACATCGATCGGTTTCTCGGGCAACCCCCAGGTTTCGATCACTGTTGCGCTTCGCCCCTGCAGCTGCTGACGGAGAGTTTCGTTGGCCACGATGCCGCTCAGGATCACGCCTTCGGCCCGGCGCGCTAGCGCCGCCTCGATCAGTTTGGGCATTCCGCTGTCATCCATGCCTGTCAGACCGAGCATCACGATGAGGCCGTCGCGCGAAAGCTCGCTGACCATCTCCTCGATCGTGTCGTTGAAAATGGAGTGCGCGATCTCAGGGACGAGCACGGCGACGAGGCGGCTACGACGCGACGCAAGACCGCCGGCGATGAGGTCCGGAACATAACCGAGCTCAGCGACTGCCTTGCGAATCTTCTCCGCCGTCGAGGGGGCGACCACCGAGGGGTTGTTGTAAAAGCGGGATACCGTCGCCGGGGATACGCCCGCCCGTTCGGCGACATCTTCGAGCTTGGGGACTCTGTTCTTGGTAGCCATTGTCCCGACAAGGTAAGCGGCGGGAGCCTACAGGGAAAGGGATGAAAGCGCTTTCATTATCGACTATGCTCCGTCTCCATGAAATCCGATTTCGATCCACTTGCACCAGAGACTTTCGATAGTCCGCACGACGACTATCGTCGGCTGAGAAAAGAATGCCCGGTGGCCTACAGCGAAGCCTGGGGCGGCTTCTGGGCGTTGCTCAAGCACTCCGACGTCGCAAACGCAGCAAGCGACTACGAGACGTTCATTACTTCGAAACAAAACGTCGTGCCGAAGGTGGCCTTTACCGGTCGCCGCCCACCGCTGCACCTGGATCCGCCGGAGCACACGCCGTACCGCAAAGCCTTGAACCCGCTGCTTTCCGAGCGACGCATCCAGCAGTTCGAGCCGCGCATCCGGGAGATCTGTGCGCGACTGCTGGACAAGATGGTGGCCAAGGGCGGCGGCGACATTTGCAGCGAGTTTTCCGCACGCATGCCGATCGAGGTGTTCGCCGTGTGGATGAACCTGCCGCCCCAACAGGCCGATCTGCTCGCCGAAGTCGGTCGGCGTTACAACATCGCAGTGCAATCGAACGACATCGAATCGACGCGCGAAACGAGCCTCAAGCTGTACGACATGGCGCGCGAGCTCGTCGAAGCTCGCAAGAAATCGCCGATGAGCCCGCGGGAAGATGCAACGAGCGCGCTGCTTGCCGCGCGCGTGAACGGCGAACCGCTGCCGGAGGA
>DATCLP010000167.1:0-2904 GCA_036563855.1 Steroidobacteraceae bacterium
TGATTCTTGAGCAGCGCCAACATCGGCACTCGTACACGCTCGTTGTTCTCGATCGCGCGCTTGAACGCAGGTGTTTCTTCCAGACGCAGCCGCACGTAGAGCCCGACGAACACGAGCACGGCGCTCGCGAGAAACGGCAGACGCCATCCCCACGCAAGGAAATCCTCATCGCTCAAGTACTGCGTCAGGAGCAGAAACACGCCAGTCGAGCAAATGAACCCGATCGGTGCGCCCAACTGCGGAAACATGCCGTACCAAGCACGCTTGCCGGGCGGCGCGTTCTCGGTTGCAAGCAGCACCGCGCCGCCCCACTCGCCTCCGAGACCGAGGCCCTGACCGAGTCGACACACGCACAACAAGAGCGGCGCGGCGATACCGATCGATGCATACGTAGGCAACGCGCCGATGAGCACGGTGGAAAGTCCCATCAAGAGCAGTGCGGCAACGAGGGTTGCCTTGCGTCCGATGCGGTCGCCGAAATGTCCGAAGATCGCAGAGCCGACGGGACGCGCGAAAAATGCGAGCGCGAACGTCGCAAACGACTGCAGCTTCGCGGACGTCGGATCGCCGGGCGGGAAGAACAGCGACGGAAACACGAGCACCGCCGCAGTTGCGTAGATATAGAAATCGAAGAACTCGATCGTCGTGCCGATGAGACTGGCGAACAGCACTCGACGCGGCGAGTTTGTGCCGACGGCCCGAAGGCGCCCGGGAAGCGTGGTCATGTCTACCAGTTGACAGTTGACAGTGGATAGTTGACAGCGGAATGTCGAGTTATTGACTTAGATCCGCGATTCTGCATGAGCGGGAAGCGAGCGGGCAAATGCCTGCTTCTCTTGCGCTCGCCTAGTGGTGGGTACTAATTCTTTCCTGCCCGAGTTCTACGCCGGTAATCTCCGATCGCAAGTCCACGAGGATGGTCGCCACATTGTGTCCGATAGACACAGCGGTGATTTTCTTCGCTGTCAACTATCAACTGATTGTTGCAGTGCGCCCCGCGCGATCTGCTGATTGAGCGCTCGCGCGCATGGTGCCACTATCGGCTGCCCCAGCACTGTCCATCCTGACTCGCGAAAAGGAGACATTTCATGGCGACTTCTGCAAAGCCTGAAGGCTATCACTCGGTCACTCCTTATTTGGCGGTCAAAGGCGCGGAACGCGCGATCGATTTCTACACGCGCGCCTTCAACGCGACCGAGCTCATGCGCATGCCGACGCCGGATGGAAAGATCGCGCACGCCGAGATCAAGATCGGCGACTCGGTCGTCATGCTTTCCGATGAGTATCCGGAGATGGGCTCACGCGCCCCCGAGTCATTCGACGGCACGCCGGTGAGCTTGATGGTGTACGTGGAAGACGTCGACAAGGTATTCAAGCAAGCAATCGGATGCGGCGCGAAGGAACTGCGCACGGTGCAGAATCAGTTCTACGGCGATCGCAGCGGCACCCTGCGCGATCCGTTCGGTCATATTTGGACGCTCTCGACTCACATTGAAGACGTACCGCCGGAAGAAATGGAACGGCGGGCGAAGGAATGGGCACAGGCGCAGGCGACATAGTTGCCTGCGCAATCGAGAATTGAGAATGGAGAGTTGAGAATTACAGAAAGCGCGCTGCGCAACTCCCCTCACTGCGACGCTTTCCGCTCCTCGCCGCCTTGACGTGCTGGAGCGGGACGCCGCGCGCATTGAATGCGCGCCATCCAATTCTCAATTCTACATTCTCAATTGGCTTGCTAGTCCTTGTACGCTCCACACGCCACGATCAAATCGCCGACGCGTTCGAAGTAGCAAACCTTCGCTTTCACTTCGTTCGTGACGGGGTGGTTGCCTTTGTATTCGATCCAGCCTTGGCCGGCGGCTTTGGCGCGGTCGACGAGCTCTTTCATGTAGGTTCGGCCGTCGACGTCCTTCGTCAATCTGCTGTCGTAGTTGAGCACGCGCGGATTCACGCCGTGTGCGACGAACTTGTAGCTGTTCGCGTCCACGGCGAGCAGGTAGAGATCGCGCTCGATGAAATGTCCGCTCGCCAGTTTGTTGACCTCGTCGAGAAAAGCTCGTTCGCCGTGCGCGCGCAGGAATTCGACGCCGCGCTTGACCATCGCCATCGCTTCTTCGGCCGTGCCGTTCTCGCGAATGCCGAGATTGAACCCCTGCAACGACTTGATCAGGGTCACCGCATGGCCGTTCAGCTCTTCGCATGCCTTGATCACGTCGCCGAACAAGCGTGCATTGGCCTTGTTGAGGCGAACGAGCTCCGTAACGTTCTGGTTGACCGTGCCGATGTTCTGAAACTGCGCTTCGCTCGTGGCGCCGATGCCGCTGACAATACGTGCGAGCGAATCGATGGACGATACGATGCTCGAGATCACCTTGCCGGTCGCGCTCACGAGCTCGTTGCCCTCTTTGACCGTACGCACGGATTCGCTGATCAGCGCCTTGATCTCTTTCGCCGACTCGGCTGAGCGACGCGCTAAGGTCTGCACCTCGCTCGCAACGACCGCAAAGCCCCGTCCGTGCTCGCCGGCTCGAGCTGCCTCGACGGCGGCATTGAGCGCGAGAATGTTCGTCTGGAAGGCAATGCTGTCGATCAATCCGATGATGTCGACGATCTTCGACGAGCTCGCCTGAATCGAGCCCATCGTGCTCACGACGCGAGCCATCGCTTCGCCGCCTTCGCGCGCCTGTTTCGACGTCGAAAGCGCAAGCTCGTGAGCCTGGCGCACTTGCTCTGCGTTTTCCTGCACGGTGGCATTGAGCTGCGACATCGCGCTGGAGGTCTTCTCGAGCGACTCGAGCTGCATTTCCGTACGCACGCGTACGGTTTCGGCATCGCGGCTCACTTGCGAAG
The DNA here is from genome assembly GCA_036563855.1 of Steroidobacteraceae bacterium. Taxonomy (GTDB): domain Bacteria; phylum Pseudomonadota; class Gammaproteobacteria; order Steroidobacterales; family Steroidobacteraceae; genus Steroidobacter. Next base: position 2,851 of record DATCLP010000167.1, read on the forward strand.
AGGTTCCAACGACGGTCGTCGTCCGCGTGCGCACGTCGCTCACGAGCTGCACGA
>DATCLP010000168.1:0-5503 GCA_036563855.1 Steroidobacteraceae bacterium
CCCACATTCACTATCCGCTGGTGGGCGATCGCGTGTACGGCGGCCGATTGCTGCTGCCGAAGGGTGCGAGCGAGCAACTGATCGAAGCGCTGCGCGCATTCAAACGCCAAGCGCTGCACGCGGCACGGCTCGCCTTCGAACATCCGATCACCGGCAAACCGGTCGACGTGACATCGCCGCTTCCGGAGGACATGCAAGCACTGCGAGCGGCGCTTACGGCCGACGCAAAGCTCATGACCGCAAAGCGATGAACAACAACGCTCTGGAATGGATCGTCCCCGATTGGCCGGCCCCGCTTGGGGTGCGGGCGCTCGCGACGACGCGCGCCGGAGGTTTCAGCGCGGGCACGTACGCGAGTCTGAATTTGGCCATGCACGTCGGCGACGACCCGAAAGCGGTGAGCCGAAACCGCACATTGCTTCGCCAAGCTGCACAGCTACCCGCAGAGCCGATCTGGTTGCAGCAAATCCATGGCACACACGTGTGGACCGGCGGTTGGGCCGATACGCCGCCCGTTGCGGATGCCGCGGTGACCACGAAACCAGGAGAAATCTGCGCCATCTTGACCGCCGATTGCCTTCCAGTGCTGTTCTGCGCCGATGACGGCAGCGCAGTCGGCGCCGCTCACGCAGGTTGGCGCGGACTTGCAGGCGGTGTGTTGGAAGCGACAGTCGCAGCGATGCGCGTTGCATCTGACCGTTTGCTAGCTTGGCTCGGGCCTGCGATCGAGCCCGAGGCATTCGAAGTCGGTCCCGAAGTCTTCGATCGGTTCGTCGCCCGCAATTCGCTGCATGAGCGCGCATTTCAGCGCAACGCCCGCGGACGATGGCAGGCCGATCTGTATACGCTGGCTCGCATCGAGCTCGAGTCGCTCGGCGTGAACCGCATTTACGGCGGCGGCTTTGCGACCTTCGCCGACGCGAGGCGGTTCTACTCGTATCGCCGCGACAAGCGGACGGGAAGGATGGGGACGATGGTGTGGATGGAATGAGGGGCGACGGGCGACGGGGCTTTGCATTCGCAGCTCCTACGCTTCCAGCAATGCAATCAGTGTTGCGCGAAATTCTCTTGGTGCTGGAAATGTTCTCGCCAGCGCGCTTCCAACCGTGGCCCGTAGCCCTCGGACATTCGTCCGCATGCTACTCTGCACAACACAGAAGAACACTCCCAAAAGGCCACGCTGAATCCACTCCTCGCCCATGCCCGTGCTTGCCTGGATCGTTTTGTTCACCGCGGCTGGCGGCGTCTTGAGCGCATTGGCTGCGTCGCTGTTTCTCGCGGTGCCCGATCGGACGCGCGCCCGTGCGTTGCCGCATTTGGTCAGCTTCGCGACGGGGGCTTTGTTGAGCGCGGCATTGTTGGGGCTGCTGCCGCACGCAATTGAAGGCGCGGGAACGGCGGACGCGCATCGCATCGGCCTTGCACTTCTCGGCGGCCTGCTCGTGTTCTTCGTGCTCGAGAAGCTCGTCCTCTGGCGCCACTGCCATCAAGACATTTGCGAGGGACACCTTCCTCACGATCACAGTCGCGACGCGGCTTCCGCCACGTTGATCCTGATCGGCGACGGCTTTCACAACGTACTCGATGGCGTGCTGATCGCGGCGGCGTTCATGACCGATGTCCATTTGGGTATCGTCACGGCCATTGCAGTCACCGCCCATGAGATCCCGCAAGAGGTCGGCGATCTCGCGATTCTGCTCAATGCAGGATTGTCGCGTCGGCGCGCGCTCAGCCTCAATTTGCTGACCAGCGTGACCTCGGTATTGGGAGGACTCGTCGCATATTTCCTGCTGGCAGAAGTCACTCATCTGCTCCCTTACGCACTCGCCATCGCAGCATCGAGCTTCCTGTACATCGCGGTGGCCGATCTCATTCCAGGTCTGCATCGCCGTGTGGACCCCGGCTCTGGCGTGCGGCAGCTCGCCGTCATCGTCCTCGGCGTCGTCGTGATCTACGTCACCCATCGCATCGCGCATTGAGGCCCAAGAGGGGCTTGGCGCTACCTACGCGCTACGGCGAGGTACGGATGGGACGCATTCGGCGGAGTCCTTACCGTTGAAGTAAGGACGGTCAGCCCCACAAAGCCTGCAGGCAATCCCGGGCCAGGGTCGCTCGCGAAGTGGACCGCCAGCCCAATCCCATAGCCGAGATTTCACGCATGCGAATGGACAAACTGACAAGCAAATTCCAACTGGCCCTGGCGGACGCTCAGTCGCTCGCGGTCGGCCGCGATCATCAATTCATCGAGCCGCTGCACGTGATGATGGCGCTGCTCGATCAGCAGGGCGGGACTGTGCGCCCCTTGCTCGACAAGGCCGGCGTGAACATCAACGTGCTGCGCACGCAGCTTCAGGAAGGGCTCGATCGGCTGCCTCGAGTGGAAGGCGCGGGCGGCGATGTCCACATCTCCAACGAGCTGAACCGTGTCCTGAACCTCACGGACAAGATCGCGCAGAAGCGCGGCGACCAATACATCTCGAGCGAGCTGTTCGTGCTCGCCGCGCTCGAAGAACGCGGCGCGCTCGCCACGATCCTGCGCAATGCCGGCGCAGTGAAGGGCTCTATCGAAAAGGCGATCGACGAGCTGCGCGGGGGAGAGAAGGTGACGGATCCGAATGCGGAGGAAAGCCGTCAAGCGCTCGAGAAATACACGATCGACCTCACCGCACGTGCGGAGCAGGGCAAATTGGATCCGGTGATCGGCCGCGACGACGAGATCCGTCGGACCGTGCAAGTGCTGCAGCGGCGCACGAAGAACAATCCTGTTCTGATCGGCGAGCCAGGTGTCGGTAAGACCGCGATCGTCGAAGGACTCGCGCAACGTATCGTCAACGGCGAAGTCCCTGAGGGATTGCGCAACAAGCGCATTCTCGCGCTCGACATGGGTGCGCTCATCGCCGGTGCGAAGTATCGCGGCGAGTTCGAGGAACGCCTGAAGGCTGTGCTCAACGAGCTCGCGAAACAGGAAGGTCAGATCATCCTCTTCATCGACGAGCTGCACACGATGGTCGGCGCCGGCAAGGCCGAAGGCGCTATGGACGCCGGCAACATGCTGAAGCCGGCGCTCGCGCGCGGCGAGCTGCATTGCGTCGGCGCGACGACGCTCGACGAATACCGCAAGTACATCGAGAAAGACGCTGCGCTCGAGCGGCGCTTCCAGAAAGTGCTCGTCGACGAACCGTCGGTCGAAGACACGATTGCAATCCTGCGCGGCCTCAAGGAGCGCTACGAGGTTCACCACGGCGTCGAGATCACCGATCCTGCGATCGTTGCCGCTGCGACGCTTTCGCATCGGTACATCTCGGACCGTCAGCTCCCCGATAAGGCGATCGACCTCATCGATGAGGCCGCTTCGCGCATTCGCATGGAGATCGACTCGAAGCCCGAAGAGCTCGATCGCCTCGAGCGGCGGATCATTCAGCTCAAGATCGAGCGCGAGGCTCTCAAGAAGGAATCGGACGAAGCGTCGAAGAAGCGTCTTGCGGCGCTCGAGGAGCAGTTGAGCTCGCTCGAGAGGGAGTATTCGGATCTCGAAGAAGTCTGGAAGGCCGAGAAGGCTTCGCTGCAAAGCGAAGCTCACATCAAGGAAGAGCTCGAGCGCGCCAAGATCGAGCTCGAAACGGCACGCCGTGCGCAGGATTTGACGCGCATGTCCGAGCTGCAATACGGCCGGATCCCCGAGCTGGAACGCCGGCTTGCACAGGCGACTGCGGCCAAGCAGCAGGAGAAGAAGCTGCTTCGCAACAAGGTGACGGACGAAGAAGTCGCGGAGGTCGTCTCGAAGTGGACGGGCATTCCGGTCTCGAAGATGCTCGAGAGTGAAAAGGAGAAGCTCTTGCACATGGAGGAGGCGATCGGCAAGCGCGTCGTCGGCCAGAACGAGGCCGTGCATGCGGTTGCGGATGCGATTCGCCGTTCACGCGCGGGCCTGTCCGATCCCAATCGGCCGAACGGCTCGTTCCTGTTTCTCGGTCCCACGGGCGTCGGCAAGACCGAGCTCTGCAAAGCGCTCGCCGAGTTCCTGTTCGACACCGAAGAGGCGATGGTCCGCATCGACATGTCGGAGTTCATGGAGAAGCACTCCGTCGCTCGTCTCATCGGCGCACCGCCGGGCTACGTGGGATATGAGGAAGGTGGCTATCTGACCGAAGCGGTGCGGCGTCGACCGTATTCCGTGCTCCTGCTCGACGAGGTCGAGAAGGCGCACCCGGACGTGTTCAACGTGTTACTGCAGGTGCTCGACGACGGCCGCTTGACGGACGGTCAAGGCCGCACGGTCGATTTCCGCAACACGGTCGTCATCATGACTTCGAATCTCGGCTCGCATGTGATCCAGGAACTGGCGGGCGAGGCGAACTATTCGAAGATGAAGGCTGCGGTGCTGGAGATCGTGCAGCAGCACTTCCGGCCCGAGTTCATCAACCGTATCGACGATATCGTCGTATTCCATCCGCTCGGCAAGGACCAGCTCCGCGCGATCGTGGACATCCAGCTCGGCTACTTGCGCAAGCGCTTGGCCGACCGCGACATGGAGCTCATTGTCGACGACGAGGCCAAAGACCTGTTGGGCGAAGTCGGATTCGATCCGGTCTACGGCGCGCGGCCGCTCAAGCGCGCGATTCAGCAGCGGCTCGAGAATCCGCTCGCGCAGCGCATCCTCAAAGGCGAATTCGGACCCGGCTCGAAGGTGCGGATTGGCGTGCGGGACGGCCAGCTCGATTTCCTCAGAGGCTGAAAGCTGAAGGCTGAAGGCTGAAGACTGAAGGCTGTAGGCTGTAGGCTGTAGGCTGGAGGTGGGACGCGCTAGGAGCGCGTACCTGCCTCTCCTTGGGGAGAGGCGGGCAGAGCGGAGCGTGCCGGTGAGGGGTGGCTCGCGGGGCGAGGCTTGCCTTAGAGGCCAATGCCTGTGCGCCATCTCGACGGAGAACCGAGGAGCGAGGCAGGCGCGCATCGCGCGCTTCTACCTTCAGCCTTCAGTCTTCAGCCTAGAGTTCAAGCAGCGCTTCGCGCTGCCTTGAACTCTTTTTCCCCGCCTCTATGATGCCGCACGCGCTTTGGGCTGCAGGCTAGGCTGTAGACTGTGGCCACAACAAGAGATACGCGCTCGCGCGACGGCGACTTCAGTCATCGCTCCACCCGACGACACAAGCGCTTCGCGGTTTTCGGGTCATTTCGCGACTGATGCGGTCGCGCGGACTTGCTACAGCCTGGTGTCTGGAGCCTGGATAACGATGCCGTTCTACGAATACGAATGCAGTGCCTGCAAACATCAAACTGAGGTGTTGCAAAAGATCTCGGATGCGCCGCTGAAGAAGTGCCCTGAATGCGGCAAGCAGACGCTGAAGCGCCTGATGTCGGCACCGGTATTCCGCCTGAAAGGCGGCGGGTGGTACGAGACCGATTTCAAGTCGGAAAACGAGACCAAGCGCAATCTGGCCAGCTCCGACGAGGCACCCGAATCGAAGAGCGACGAGAAGTCGGAGTCCAAGGCGGAATCCAAGAC
>DATCLP010000169.1:0-6183 GCA_036563855.1 Steroidobacteraceae bacterium
CCATCAATATGCCGGACGAGGCCTACGAAAAGATCATGAACAACAACGTGCGCAGCAACTTCTGGCTGTGCAACATGGTGCTGCCGCAAATGGCCGAACGCGGTGGCGGCTCGATCGTCATCATCTCTTCGATTGCCGGCATACTCGGTTCCCCGCACATCGGCGTGTACGGCATTTCGAAAGCGGCCGACATGCAGCTGGCTCGCAATATCTGCGTCGAGTGGGGCCCGAAGAACATCCGCGCGAATTGCATCGCGCCGGGCTTGATTCGCACCGACTTCGCACGGGCGCTTTGGGAAAACAAGGAGATCTACGAGAAGACCGTCAGCGTCTATCCTTTGCGCCGGATCGGCGAACCGGACGAGATCGCAGGCGCGGCCGTCTTCCTCGCAGGGCCGAGCGGTTCGTTCATGACCGGTCAGACGATCGTCATCGACGGCGGCGGAGTCGTCGGCCGCGGGTGACCGACATCGCTACGCAGCGGACGCGCGCGACGTCCGCTGCGGTTTCGACGTGATCGTGAGTTGCATGCCATGACGAATTCTCCGCCGATAGATCAAGCCAAGCCCGGTGCAGCAGTTCTCGTGCCGGTGCTGGAGAACAACAGATTCGATGAGGCCGCGCTGGCGAAGTATCTCAGGGGACGTCTCCCCGGCTTCGACGGCGAGATGGTCGTGCGTCAGTTCCAGGGTGGATTTTCGAACCCGACGTTTCATCTGCAAACGCGCGATCGCGCCTACGTGCTCCGCAAGAAACCGCCCGGCAAACTCTTGCCGTCCGCCCATGCAGTCGATCGCGAGTTTCGCGTGCTCAACGCGTTGAAGGGCACCGACGTGCCGGTCCCTCACGTGCATTTCTTGTGCGAGGACGAAAGCATCATCGGCACGATGTTCTATGTCATGGATTACGTCGAGGGCCGCGTCTACACGGACCGTTTGCTGCCGGGCTGCACGCCGCAGCAACGCTGGGAAATGTACGACGCGATGAACGACGTGCTCGCCAAGCTGCACAGCGTCGACTATCAGGCCGTCGGGCTCGGCGATTTCGGCAAACCCACCGGTTACGTTGCGCGACAAGTGGCACGCTGGTCGAAGCAATACCAGGCATCGTGCGTCGAAGACACCCCCGCGATGAACAAGCTCATGGAATGGCTGCCTGCGAATCAGCCGACGGAAGACGAAGCCGCCATCGCGCACGGCGATTACCGCATCGGCAATCTGCTGTTTCATCCGACAGAGTCGCGCGTTGTCGCCGTCCTGGATTGGGAGCTTGCAACGATCGGTCATCCGCTCGGCGATCTCGCGTATTGCTGCAGCGCCTATCACTCGCCGAGCGCCGGCGGTCGCGGTTTCGACGATGTGAATTTGAAGGAGCTGGGCATTCCGACCGAAGCCGAATTCCTCGAAGCCTATCGCCGGCGCACCGGACGCCCCGACATCCCGAACTGGAAGTTTTTCATCGTGTTCTCGCTATTCCGCTCGGCTGCGATTCTCGCAGGCGTGTACAAGCGCGCCATCGACGGTCAAGGCGTCGATGCACGCATGGCCGAAGCGAAGAAGGCTTATCAGGATATCGCGGCGCGCGCTTGGGAGATTGCGCAGGGGCCGGAGCTGGGAATTTAGGCTGTAGGCTGTAGGCTGAAGATAGAGGCGCGCGAGTGCGCGACATTCCTTCTTCCTTCCGGGAGAGGTGGCCGCGCGCTGAGCTGTAGCCTGTCGCCTCGCGCAGCCGTCACACCCCACGCCCCGAGCCCTCTAGAAATTCTTCTGAAACCTCAACCCTAGACTCACATCCTCGAAGCTGATGCCTTGGAAGCTTTCGAGGCGCTGATATTCGACATAGCCCGAGACTCCGTACGGGAACTGCGCGGAGAAACCGCCCGCGAGTCGCCAATAAGAAGTATCCGGATTGTCGGTCTCGACGAGGATCGGCGGTGCGCTCGGTGCATTCGGATCGGAAGCGAAGCGAATACCGAACACTTCCACATCGTCTTCGAACTCGCGCACGAAGTCGGCGCGCAGATGCGGGAGCAGCACGCCCCATGACTGATTCCACGCAAGCGTCATACGCAATCCTGCATTCGCCGTCAGCGACTTGAACCGCTGATCGTCGTACATCAGATTCAGACCGCCGGCGCCGCTTTCCGTGAACGAATCGATCTTTGCGTCGATATAGAACACGCCGACCGCCGGTGAGATCGTGAGTCGCCCGACCAGGAAATCGTAGCCGCCGGACACGCCGCCGCTCACTGTGAGTCCGCCCGTACTGCCGAACGCATCGACCGTGACGAGACCGAATCCGTCGACGTAGGTGATGTTGCGCCGTGCGTCGTAGCTGGTGTCGGCAATGTTCACGATCGCATCGAGATACATCTTCTGTTTCTGCGACGTGTACATCGAACCGTACAGCGATAGTGCCCAACTGCGGGTGTCGAGGCTTCCTTCCGTACTCGGTTTGAAGTCGATCGATGCATCGCCGTAGGCGAACGCAACGCCTGCAACCGCGTTCGGCGAAAAGCGGTAATCCAATCCGGCGAGCAGTGCGTATTGATTTGCATCGAAACGCGGGCTGAGCGTGTCCGCGTCCTTGCTGCCGAAGCTGTAGTTGCCGCGCATCCACACGCCCCAGCGCTCGCCCCAGACATCGGGATCGTTGCTCGCACCTCCGCCAAGCAATCCGCCGATGAAATCCGCGAGCTCCGCCAAGGGCACTCGCTGGCCGTCGACGATGATGCTCAAGCCCGCGAGGCTCAGTCCGCGTGCGCCGCCGCGCAACGCCATCAAGCGATCCATGACCCCGGTGAGTTGCATGTTCGCGAATAACAGCGTCTGCGTTCGCGCGACCGCAAAGTCGTCGCCGAGGAGTTGATCCAGAGCATTGACGAGTGCGGCCGTGTCGCGGCTGAACAGCAGTCCGCGGCACTTCTCTGCAAAGTCTGCGCGATCCGGCGAGTCTTCGGGCAACGGCTCCGCAAGCACTTGGTTGCAAGCCTGGTCCAAACGTTCGGCAAGTCGCCGCTGGTTACCGTTCAATCCCGGCAGTTCTGCGAGCACGGTTCGCACCGGCGCTCCGACCGTAATTTGCACGCTCGCCGTGCCGACGACGTTCGTCGACGTCGTCACGCGCAGGGTCACGAGATTCACACCGTCGGGTAATCGCGTCGTCAGTGATGCCCCAGTACCGAGCAAATCGCTGCCGAGCAGCCACTCATACGAAACGATCGTGGCACCCGGCATCGAGGCCGATCCGCTCAACTGCACGGTCTCGCCCGGCTCCAGATCGGTATCTTCGATCGTTCGATCCGGACCGGCATCCACCGTGAGCGGCTGCGGTGCATTGACCTGGATCAGCACGGTATCGGTGGCGGTCAATCCATCGTCATCGGTCACCTGCAGCGTGAGCACGTGAGTGCCGTCCGCAAGCCGCACGGTCACCGAAGCTTCGCGACCGATGACTGTCTGTCCACTGAACCACACGTATTCGACGATCTCTCCGTCCGAATCGGTGCCGCTACCGTTCAACGTAACGTCTTCGCCCGGGATACCGTCGGTGTCGTCGATGACGCGATCCGACCCGGCGTTCGCCGTCGGGGGTTGCGGTTCCGGCTCTGGCGGAGGCTCGACCGTGATGAGGACCGTATCGGTCGCCTGTTCCTGATGTTCGTCGAAGACGACCAACGTCAGAACGTTCTCGCCGTCCGGAAGGTTGATCGTGGGGCTCGGACCGCTTGCGACCGGCTCGTCGCCCAGGAACCAGGCGTACGTGAGCTGATCGTTTTCCGGATCGCTGGCGAGCGCGCTGAGCTGCACGGCTTCACCGGGAACGCCGTTGGAATCAGGCACGTTGCGATCTGGGCCTGCGTTCGCAAGCGGCGGCGAATTCGGATCCAGACAGGCAGGGTCCTGCGGATTGGCGACGGGGCCGGGCGTATTGACGAGCACGACATCGGTCACCGCCGTCTGGCCCTGCGAGCTCTCCATGCCGAAGCGTAGCGCGTAGGTATCTCCGGGCTGCGGCGTGAAGTCGAGGTTGATCAGCGTCACGCAGACGTTCCCCACCGGTACGGCCTGAATCAGCGTATTCGGGTCGCCGTTGACGAGGAACTGAATCGAGCGCGTCGAAAACGTGATAGGTGCCGTGCCTGTGATGACGCCTTGTGCGCGCAGATTGATCGAGATCGGCGCATCGAAATCCGGAAGCTGCGCAGTGATCGGTGCCCCGGTGAACGATGGCGGCGTTGCCCATGCCTGTTGCACGAATGCAATGGCAAGCAACGCCATTGCGAACCTGGGCGCGAAGAACCTTCCGCGCGCACGAAACCCCATGCTGCCTCCCTTGAGCCGCACTCGACCGGCGGACTTGGCTTATTCTGTTTCATTAGTGCCAACCGCCGCCTCTGCGAGCAACGGCCGAAAGTCCCAAGCAGTTGGCCTGGCGGGGCGGAATGCCCGATAGTGCACTCGCCCGTCGCTTGCGATCGGCACGCAATCGTCAAATGAAGCCTTTATCGATCCTGATCCTCACAGCGCTGTTTGCCGGTTGCACGACGGCGCCCGCGCGCATCGATGCAATCGCCGCCCGTGCCGGGCTCACGCGAGAGATCGTCGAGGGAACTCAGTTTCGCCACCTCGTCTACACACAACCCGCACACAATGAGCACTCGAGATGGACGGTCTATCTCGAAGGCGACGGGCGGCCGTGGATAAGCGGCCGTGTACCTGCCGACGATCCCACTTCGCGCGAACCGTACGCACTCGAGCTGATGCTGCGTGCAGATGGTCCTGCGCTTTATGTCACGCGTCCGTGCTACCACGCACTCAGAGATGCCGCTTGCGCGACAGAACTTTGGACCTCCGCGCGCTACTCGGAAGAAGTCGTCGCGAGCATGGCCGCTGCGATCGAGCGCAAGCTTTCTGCGCTCGGCGCTTCAGGGGCGAGGCTGGTCGGCTACAGCGGCGGCGGCACGCTTGCGGTATTGATCGCCGAACGGCTGCAGCGAGTCGCGGAAGTCGTGACGATCGCTGCGAATTTGGATATCGAGCGCTGGGCCGCTCATCACGGCTATCTGCCGCTTTACGAGTCGCTGAATCCGGCACGCAGCCAAGCGAGCCATCCGTGGAATGAGCTGCATCTACAAGGTTCGAAGGACGAGATCGTGCCGCCTGTCACGACGAACGCATACTTCGAGCGTTTTCCGAACGCGCGTCAGCTCACTTTCGCCGACTACGACCACATCTGCTGCTGGGTACGCGACTGGTCTCGCATCCTTGCCGAAATCGATCGTTGAGCTGCGTGTCGGCTTCGACCGCGCACACGATCACTTGTCTACCTGCTGCATCGACGCACGTGCGGCGACCGCCGTATCCGGGAAATCGGTAAAGACGCCGTCGACACCGAGCGCGAAGAAGTGCCGATACTCGCGCAGCGGATCGTTCTCGTATTCGCGCGCAAGTGCCTGCGGCTCGTTGCGAAACGTGAATACATGCACGAGCAAACCGGCGGCGTGCGCACGCTCTATGAAGTTGGTTTGCAAGAGCCTCTCGCCGCCAACCTCGCGCAGGATGTGTCGCTTCCATGGGCCGACCGCATCCGCGTACTTGGCGATGTCCGAGAGATTGCGCGCAAGCACGGTACCCCGCGGATCGCCGAAATGCAGCGGCCGCACCGCCGCCACGCGAGTTCCGGTCGAGTCGTATTGCACGACGTCATCGTCGAGCAGCTGCACGAGCTTGACCTTCGTGCGCGAACGCAAGTACTGCAGGTTCGCGCTCTCGAACGATTGAATGAACACCGGCGCGTCGGGGCGATCCAGGTTGCGCCGACGCAGCGCGTCGAGCAAGCGGTCCTCGAGCGGTAGTCCGATCGACACGTGAAATGCAGGATGCTTGGTTTCCGGATAGATGCCGATCGGGCGTCCGCGCGCACGCGTTTCCCGCTCGATCAAATCGAGAATTTCCTCGAAGGTCGGGACTTCGTATTGGCCGTCGTATTCTTTCGAACGCGCCGGGTTGTGCTGGATTGCGCGCAGCCGCTTGATCTCTTCGAGCGTAAAATCGCTCGCGAAAAAGCCCGTCACCGGTTTTCCATCGAGATGCTTCGTCGTCTTGCGATTCGCGAACTCGGGACGTTGCGCGACGTCGGTCGTCAAGTCGAGCAACGGATCGTGCCGCGCGATCAGATGAC
>DATCLP010000170.1:0-1798 GCA_036563855.1 Steroidobacteraceae bacterium
GGTACCGTTCGCGTCGCACGACGGCGTCCGGCCCGACGAAGAAGAGCCCGACCTCGACGATCGCGAGGCGATCGAAATGCTCGCGCAGGACGAGGGCCAGACGGATCCGCGGCTTCTCGCCCAGCTCCCTCCCGAAGGAATCGACCTGCGCGGTCATCTGTACACGATCGAACGCAATCTGATCCAACAAGCGCTGCTGCGCTCGGGCGGCACGGTCGCGCACGCGGCGCGTCTGTTGAAGCTGCGCCGCACGACGCTCGTCGAAAAGCTGCGCAAGTTCGAGATGCTCAACGAAGCGGCAATGACGGAAGTTTGACGTCGCGCTGCCGCTCGCGGACCTGCGTCACATCGGCAGCATGGCCGAAACGGCTGATCTTGTGACGCTGTCCACAGGAACGGCTGCGAGCGGCAAGGGTTTGCAGGGGTGGAATGGAAATTGCTCCTCCTCTCGCAGATGGAAAGACAACTGACGCGAGAATCTGGCAAGAGCACTGCGGGAGCATGAGCACGTACGCGAACAAGGTGACGTCGTTGCGGCGCGCGATCGAAGACGATGGCTCGATGCGCAACGAAGCGGAATCGGGACGGGTTTCGAGTCCCGCGTCTCGCGTTCCTCGCGACGAAGACATGGTCGCCGTCGCCGACGTCTCGCGGAGATTGGCGGAGCTGGCACGACGCGTCGCTGCGAGCGATTGCACGGTGCTGATTGCGGGCGAGTCTGGCACGGGTAAGGAAGTCCTGGCGCGCTTCATCCACCGCAACTCGCCGCGTGCCGATGGTCCCTTCGTTGCCGTCAACTGCGCGGCGATTCCCGAGAACATGCTCGAAGCGATGCTGTTCGGTTACGAGCGCGGCTCGTTTACCGGCGCTCAGACCAGTCACGCAGGCAAGTTCGAGCAGGCTCAGGGCGGTACGTTGTTGCTCGATGAGATCACGGAGATGCCGCTAGGCTTGCAAGCCAAGCTGTTGCGAGTGTTGCAAGAGCGGGAGGTCGAGCGGATCGGGGGGCGCGCGCCGATCGCTCTCGATGTGCGTGTGCTGGCGACGACGAACCGCAACCTGCGCAATGAAGTCGCTGCCGGCCGCTTCCGCGAGGATCTCTATTACCGCTTGAACGTGTTTCCGCTCTCGACAGTGCCGCTGCGCGAACGCCGCGACGATGTACTGCCGCTCGCGATGCGCCTGTTGACCGTGCGCTGCCGACCGGGCACGCGCATTCCTGCGCTGAGCGCCGATGCAGCGCAAGTGCTGCTCACTTACTCCTGGCCGGGCAATGTGCGCGAGCTCGACAACGTGATGCAGCGTGCGCTGATCCTTGCGAACGGGCCGGTGATACAGGCGGAGCATATTCAAGTCGAATTGGGCGACGGGCTACCGGCGACGGGCTACGGCAAGAAGCTGGAAGTGGCCGATCGCGAGTTGGACGCAAGGACCGTCGACGAGTTGCTCACGTCACAGGAACGAGAGTCGTCCAGCGTCCAGAGCCCAGCACCCAGCGCCCTGGCCGAATCGCTGTCCGCTCGAGAGCGCGATCTCATCCTCGAAGCGCTTCGATCGGATAACGGTAATCGACAGCTTGCAGCGAAACGCTTAGGGATCAGTCCGCGCACGCTGCGCTACAAGCTGGCGCGATTGCGCGAGGCCGGCGTGCAAGTCGACTGAGCAGAACGAAGAGTTCAACGGAGAACGCGCATGTCATCGCCACACATCGACGCAGTCTTGAGTCAGATCCGCGCCTTGCAGTCGCAGATCAAGAGCGTCGCACCGCTGGCGAACGACGTCGCTCGGGTTGCAGGCG
>DATCLP010000171.1:0-2987 GCA_036563855.1 Steroidobacteraceae bacterium
GACCAGAGGTACTGCCCGGCGTATAGATCGCAACATCTGCGGCCTCTTTGAAGCGCCGCACGCGCTCGCCGTCTTGCTGCCAGTCGGCCAATCCTTTGCGCCACGTCTCGGCCGTGGCCGCTGCGTACGCTTCAGGGGTCAGGTTCTTGCGTGCAGCTTCGCCCGGATCGATCCACGGCGCGAAGTCCGCCGGCTGCAATTCCGGAAAAGCGAGCAGCAAATTACCGATGTCGCCTTTCGGATCGATCGCGATCGCCGGAATGCCGTCGATGGCGGCTTCCTCGAGCAGCGAGATGCAGAGGCCCGTTTTTCCGCTGCCGGTCATGCCGACGCACACGGCGTGCGTCGTCAAATCCCGCGAGTCGTAGAGCAGAAGGTCGGGACGATCGGCTCCGGTGGCAGGGTCGACCTGGCGGCCGAGATAGAAGGAACCGAGAGCTTCATAGTTATGCATGGGAGCTCATATAAGAAAAGATTGGGACCCCGACCGCCGGTCGAGTGCGAACTCTCGCCGATTGCGCGCGGACTTGCCAGCTGGCCGCTGGCGATTACGCGGCGCTATAACGATATGCAAACGCGCTCGAACCAGCGGGGCGAAAGCACCTCTTGTAACCGTTTTATAACCTTTGAATTACCGACCGTGCTACCCGCGCACAGCTAAAGTGCGCGCCCTATGTCCATCACCCTCGATCAAGTCACGAAGCGGTATCAAGGCGCACCCGTCGTCAACGACGTGTCGCTGGAAGTGGCCGAAGGCGAGTTCTTCGTATTGCTCGGCCCGAGCGGCAGCGGCAAGAGCACGCTGCTGCGCGCCATTGCCGGCCTGACGGGCGTCGATCACGGCAGGATCGCACTGCACGGTAAGGACGTCACGCACATCTCCGCCCGTCACCGCGGGGTCGGGCTCGTCTTCCAGAACTACGCCCTGTTCAAGCACATGACCGTGGCCGAGAACATCGAGTTCGCGCTGCGCGTGCGGCGGATGAAGGCCGCGGAGCGACGCGCCCGCCGCAAAGAGTTGCTGAGACTGGTCGCGCTCGAGGGCATGGACGACCGCTTGCCGACGCAGCTCTCCGGCGGTCAACAGCAGCGCGTCGCGGTCGCGCGGGCGCTCGCGCACAAGCCTCAAGTCTTGTTGCTCGATGAGCCCTTCGGTGCGCTCGATGCCAAGATTCGGGAAGAGCTTCGACGCACGATTCGTCAGGTGCAGCGCGAGCTCAACATCACGACCGTGCTCGTCACCCACGATCAGGAAGAGGCATTCGCGCTCGCCGATCGGATCGGCGTGATGAACTTGGGACGATTGCTCGAAACCGGCAAGCCGCATGAGCTGTACGCTACGCCGGCGACGCGATTCGTCGCGACATTCCTTGGCGCAGCGAACTTGCTGCTGGCTCGCCAGACGGCCGACGGTATTCGCTTCGGCGCAGCGCCAGTCGATACGCGCGCCACCGAGAAGCTCGACGGTACGCGCGAGCACGAAGTCGTCGCCGTCGTGCGGCCCGAAGAAATCGAGCTCGCGCCGACGCGCGACAAATTGCGCACGAATTACATCGGTAGCGGGACGATCGAAGAGATCGTGTTCACAGGCGCGCTCGAACGCATGCGCGTGAGACTTGCGAACGGCGGAGCCGGCTCGCACCTCTCCACGTCGGCGAATGACGCGCCTGCGATCCTGGAAGTCACACGAACGCAACACGAGCAGCGTCACTTTCCGCTTACGCCGGGTCAGGCCGTCGCGATCGGCGTCCGCCGTATCCATGTCTTGCCGACGCCTCTTTCGAGCTACACGGCGTGTGCGGCGGATAAAGCCGGCGCCGAACGACTCGCCTCGCATCCGTTCCTCGTCGAGCTCGCATCGCGCATGAAGACACGGATCGTCACGCGTGTCGAACCGGCGCTCGGGAGTCTGGACGGGCAACGTGCAGAGAAGCCGATTTCGGGCGTTGCCGTAATCGCTGCGCGCGCCGACGCAGCTGCGCAGGTGGAATGGCTGCTCGAGAACGGGGCCGCAGAAGTGTTGGTGCTGCCGACGCACATTGCGCCGCCGCAGCGAGTGCTCATTCATTGGCTCGACGACGAAGCACGGCGTCCGACGCTCGCCGTGGCGGCAAGTTTGCTGAGACACGTGCCGGCGGAGGCCGTGTACGTCGGCATCATGCCCGAGAACGCCAACGATTCGCAGCGACCGTTCGGCGTGCGCACATTGCTCGATGCACGCTCGGAAGCCCAAGCGGTTCACGGGCTCGAGATGCGGACCGAATTGCGGTTCGGCGCAGCGGCAGAGGAGCTACAGCGTCAATTGAGCGCGGCACCGGACCAGATGTTGATCCTGGGCGTGAGCGACTTGGCGCAATTCCGCAAGACATGCGCGGCATTGCTGTCGACGACCCCTTCCGCATCGCTGATGGTCGTCTATCAACCAACGGAACGTCGAGGCACGGCATGAACGGTACACATATGAATGTATGGCAAAGCGCTCTGCGCGTAATGCGCGGGCTCGGCGTGTTCGCCGTTGCGGCTCTGCTCACGGCTTGCGGCGAAGGGCAGAGCTCCTCGATCACCCTGCTCAACGTGAGCTACGACCCGACCCGCGAGTTCTATCGCGACGTGAACGCGGCGTTCGCCCGCGAGTGGCTGGAGCAAACCGGCGAACGGGTTTCCATTCGTCAATCTCATGCCGGCTCCGGCAGCCAAGCGCGTGCAGTCATCGACGGTCTCGATGCGGATGTCGTGACGCTCGCGCTCGCTTACGACATCGATTCGATTCAACGCAACGGCAAGCGCCTGGCCGCGAACTGGCAGACGCGCTTTCCGGACAACAGCTCGCCGTACACATCGACGATCGTGTTTCTCGTGCGAGCTGGAAATCCCAAACAAATCCGCGATTGGCCGGATCTGCTCAAGCCGGGGGTGTCGGTCGTGACGCCGAACCCGAAGACTTCGGGCGGTGCGCGCTGGAACTACCTCGCAGCATGGGGTTATGC
>DATCLP010000172.1:0-1508 GCA_036563855.1 Steroidobacteraceae bacterium
ATCTGGATGCGCCGCTATCGCGACCCGCTGTAACTTGCCAAACGCTCAAGTCGACCCCACCTACTGACGCCCCTCGCACGCGCGCTGCCTTGGCGTGTCGTGGGAACAATGACACCTCATCATCGCTTAACCATAAATGGCTGAGCAGTGTCGCGATGACGGCTCACCCGGGAAGGCTGCGCCAGGATGCGGGTTAGGCCGCTGCGGACAACATCTCGGCCGGGGCGATGCCCCAGGAGAAGCAGCATGAGTCGACTAGTTTGCATTTCCAATCGAATCTCGTTGCCGCGCAAGACCGCCGCTCCAGGCGGGTTGGCGGTTGGAATCCTCAGTGCGCTGAAGCGCACCGGCGGTTTGTGGTTCGGTTGGGGAGGCGAAACAGTCGATACCGAGCCGGGCGATCCTGACATCCATATCCGCGACGGCGTGACGTATGCGACCGTCGATCTTCGCGAACGGGAATTCGAGCAGTACTACAACGGCTATGCGAACGACGTGCTGTGGCCGCTGTTTCACTACTTCTTAAAGGGAATGCGCTACAGCCACGAGCAACGCGACGCTTACGAGAGCGTCAATCGCACGTTTGCGGCCAAGCTCTTACCCCTCCTTCAGCCCCACGACGTGATCTGGGTGCACGACTATCACTTGATCCCGTTGGGACGCCTGCTGCGCGAGCAAGGCGTGAAACGCCCGATCGGATTCTTCCTGCACATCCCCTTCCCGAACATCGAGATGCTGCGAGTACTGCCCTCGTATGCTGAGCTCTTGAGCGATCTGACGAACTACGACGTCGTCGGCTTTCAGACCGAGAACGATCTGCGCGCATTTCATTCGGGCATCGAGTACTTGTTCGGCCGCGAAGCGATCAAACCCGACGGACGCATTCGCATCGGCGACCGTCTGCTGCGGGCCGATGTTTTTCCGATCGGCGTCGATGTGGCGGCAGTGCAGGAAGAGGCGACCGCGGCGATGAATACCGATGTCGTTCGCCGCATGGTCGACAGCTTGATGGGACGCTCGTTGATGATGGGCGTCGATCGGCTCGACTACAGCAAAGGCCTGGTGGAGCGATTCCATGCGTATCAGCAGTTCCTCGAGGCGTATCCCGAGAACCGCGGCCGCGTGACGTACATTCAGATTGCGCCGCTTTCGCGTACCGACGTTCGCGCCTACGTCGAGATTCGCCAATCGCTGGAGCAAGCCGCCGGACGCACGAACGGACGCTTCGCCGATACGGATTGGACGCCGATCCGATATCTCAATCGCAATTTCCCGCACGCCACCCTGATGGGTTTTTTGCGCGCATCGAAAGTCGGGCTCGTCACGCCGCTGCGCGACGGTATGAATCTCGTTGCGAAGGAATTCGTCGCCGCGCAGGACCCGACCGATCCCGGCGTGTTGATTCTCTCGAATCTGGCCGGCGCAGCGCGCGAGCTGACGTCGGCGTTGCTCGTCAACCCCTACGACACGCGCGCCGTCGCACACGCGATTCAGGCTGCGCTTTCGAT
>DATCLP010000173.1:0-11075 GCA_036563855.1 Steroidobacteraceae bacterium
GGATGCGAACATCCCTGCGCTCGATGAGCTGCTCGTCGAGCTCGATCGCGCACGAACGATTACGCGCGAAGTCTTGGTGGACGCAGCATGAGCGCCGCTTTGCAACGACTTCAGCACGAGCTGCAGCGGACGATCCTGAGCGGCGTTACAAATGACGCGCTCGTGTGCGGCACCGACGAAAGCGATCGCGCCGCCCGGCTTGGCATCTATGTCTATGCATATCGATCGCGCCTGCACGACGCACTCGTCGACAACTTCCCGATGTTGCAGGCTCACCTGGGCTCCGACGAATTTGCAATGCTGGCACGGGGTTATATCGATGTGCAGCCATCCCGCAATTATTCGATTCGTACTTTCGGCTCGAATTGGTCCGAATGGCTGAAGACCCAGCGACCGGATGAACCCTGGCTAAGCGAGCTTGCTGCGTTCGAATGGGCGCTGGGGTGTGCGTTCGATGCGCCGAACGAGCCTCCGTTGTCGTGCGATGCGCTTTCGCGCCTTGCGGTAGAGACTTGGCCGACGCTCACATTTCGATTCGCTCCGTGCGTACGACACCTCACGCTCGAGACGAATGCGCCGCAGTTGTATGACTGCGCCGCGCGCGGAATCTCCGCGGTGGGACGTCACGAAGGAGCATCTGTCGAGTGGCTGATCTGGCGACAGTCGCTGCGCACGCATTACCGCTCGTTGTCGCCCATCGAAGCGCTCGCCTTGACGTCGCTGCTCGCGGGCCGCACGTTTGCCAATGCTTGCGAGCGTCTGCTCTATCATTGCTCCGCAGATGATGTCCCGACGCGAGCAGCCGCCTGTTTGAAACGTTGGCTCGCCGACGGGCTCATCGTCGGACTCGGCCTATCTGGTTCCGACTAGCCGACGATAGAATCGATTCGCCCGGCATCGAATTCACCTTCACTGACGAACGCCGCTCATGAGCTACGCATTTCAGCCGCCCGAGACGCCTTCCGTTGCGATCAAGGGCAAATCAGAACGTTTTCCGGTGCATCGCATTTACTGCGTCGGCCGCAACTACGCCGCCCACGCTCGAGAGATGGGCAAGGATCCCGATCGCGAGCCGCCTTTCTTTTTTTCGAAGCCCGCAGATTCGATCGTGCCAAATCACGCGAGCATTCCGTATCCATCGCGTACGGCCAACTTGCACCATGAAGTCGAGCTGGTCGTCGCCATCGGCAAGGGCGGCAAGAACATTCCCGTCGATCGTGCGTACGAACATATCTACGGCTATGCGGTCGGCAATGACTTGACGCGCCGCGATCTTCAGTTCGAAGCACGCGACAAGGGGCGGCCCTGGGACACGGCGAAGGGCTTCGATAACGCTGCGCCGATCACCGCGATCACGCCCGCGGAATCGAGCGGCCACTTATCCCAAGGGAAGATCTGGCTGAAAGTGAATGACGAGCTCCGCCAGCAAGGCGATCTTCGCGAAATGATCTGGAGCGCACCCGAGATCATTGCAGAGCTATCGACCTTGTATGAGCTCGCGCCGGGCGACCTGATTTATACAGGCACCCCTGCCGGTGTCGGACCGCTGAACCCGGGAGACCGCATCGAAGCCGGCATCGACGGATTGGACACGCTCGTCACCACGATTGCAGCAAGTTGAGGTTGCGCGATGAAGCTCTACACGTTGTTTCGCAGCTCGGCTGCGTACCGCGTTCGCATCGCATTGAACGTCAAGGGCATCGAGTTCGAGTCGATGCCCACGGCCCTGCTCAAGAACGAGCATCGCAAACCCGAGTACCTCGCACTCAATCCGCAAGGCTTGATTCCGGCGCTCGATATCGGCGGTACGGTTCTATCGCAGTCGCTCGCCATCATCGAATATCTGGACGAAACCCATCCGACGCCGCCGCTCCTGCCTGTTGATCCGATTGCGCGGGCACGCGTACGGTCGATGGCGCTCGCAGTTGCATGCGACGTCCATCCGCTCAACAACCTGCGCGTGCTGAACTATCTGAAGAATGACCTGCATCAGGACGAAGTCACCGTCGAGCGCTGGTACCGGCATTGGGTCACCGAAGGATTCCGTGGATTGGAAATACTTGCGCGCGAACACTCGGCCGCACAGCGCTACATGTTCGGCGACAGCCTCTCTCTCGCGGATATCTGCCTCGTTCCGCAGATGTACAACGCACGGCGCTTCAAGACCGACTTGACGCCGTTCCCGACGCTCGTTGCGATTTCGACGCACCTCGAGTCGTTGCCCGCGTTCGCCGCCGCGCGGCCCGAAATCCAACCCGACGCGCGGTGAGGTTGCGCGCTCAACCGTTAGGCTCGTTGCCGATGAAAGCGCTCTCATGGCGACGATATGCCAGTCTCGCGGGCATCGATCGCCGCATCGTTGCGTTGACGCGGCGCGCGTATCTCAAGTACGGTACCGTGCGGCAAACTTAGAATTCATCATTCGCCATCATCAGCGGTCGTTATGCCACGTTCTCGGACCCGATCTGTTCGTGCACGTTCACGTTCGAGCGCACCAACACGCGCCATCGATTTGGGCATCTTGCCGTCGCTGCTCGGGTTCAACATTCGTCGGGCACAGATTGCGCTTTGGCGGGACTTCACGCGCAGCGTCGCCGAAGGTGAGGTTCGGCCGGGCGTGTTCAGCGTCCTGTCGCTCGCAAGCTCCAATCCGGGCATCGCGCAGATCGACATCGCCAACCAACTCGACATCGACAAGGCGAGCGTCGTCGCGCTCATCGATTGGCTCGAGAATCAGGGATGGGTCGCACGCAAGCGCTCCGCCCACGATCGACGCCGTCACGAGATTTCGGTCACGCGTGCAGGACAGAAGGCTTACCGCACACTCAAGCGCGAGATGATCGAGCACGAAAAGAAGTTCGCCGCGCGCTTCACGGACGCAGAGCGCAAGCAGCTCATTTCGCTGTTGCAGAGGTTGCACGGCTGAAGAGGACGCGGGGCTCGGGGCGTGGGGCTCGGGCAAGAACAATTGCGCGAACACCTGTCTCTCGCCCCGAGGTAGAAGCGACGAGAGCCAATGCGTCGCGGCGAAGGGTCAGAAAGAGCGCGCAGCGCGCGCCCTCCTGCAGCCTACAGCCTACGGGCTACAGCCCTAGCAAAGCGCGCGACGCGCGCTCTTCCTTCAGCCTTCAGCCTTCAGTCTTAGCTGGTCTTCTCGGCCAGCAGCTTCTCCGCCGCCGCGAGCAATACCGATAGCACGACGCCTTCGACGGCCAATTCCACTTCGTTCGCGGGAGGAAAGCTCGGCGCGATACGGATCGTGCGATCGTGCGGATCGTTCCCGTTGGGATGCGTGGAACCTGCGGGCGTCAGCTCGACGCCGGCCTCCTTCGCAAGCTTCACCACTTGCTTTGCGGTTCCGGGAAGCACATCGAGCGTGATGAAGTAACCGCCCTTCGGCTCGGTCCATTCGGCCACGCCGCTATCGCCCAAGTGCTCCTTGAATGCGGACAGCACCTTCGCGAATTTCGGCGCCATGATCTCGCGATGTCGGTCCATGAGATTGGCGATGCCGTCAGCGTTCTTGAGCAGCCGTACGTGACGCAATTGATTTACCTTGTCGCCACCGATCGTGCGCTTTTCCATGCGCTTTAGATACCAAGCGGCGTTGTCCTTGGAGCTCGCGAACAGACCGACGCCGCCGCCCGCAAAGGTGATCTTCGAGGTGGAGCCGAAAATGAACGCGCGATTCGGATTGCCGTGCCGAGCACATGCTTCGTCGATGTTCGCGATCTCGATGCGTTCGCTCGTCAAGTGATGCACGGCATAGGCGTTGTCCCAGAACAATCGGAAGTCGCGCGCAGCCGTCGGCATCTTCGCGAGGCGCTCGATCGTCTCGTTCGAATACACGATGCCGCTCGGATTGCTGTACTTCGGCACGCACCACATGCCCTTGATCTGGGGATCTGAAGCAACGAGCTTCTCGACGACATCCATATCGGGTCCGGTTTCGAGCAGCGGCACCGGAATCATTTCGATACCGTATTCCTGACAGATGAAGAAGTGCCGGTCGTAGCCGGGAACGGGGCAAAGGAACGCGATACGCGGCTCTTTGGACCACGGCCGCTCGCTATCGCACGTCCCTTTGAGCAACGAATAGACGACGGCGTCGTGCATCAACGCGAGACTTGCGTTGTCGCCGATGATCACGCGATCGGGCGTCACGCCGAACACTGGCGCAAGCAGCGCGCGCAACTCCGGAAGCCCTTGCAGCTCGCCGTAGTTACGGCAGTCGATGGCGCCGGACATGAAGTCGTTCGGTCCGGGCAAGCTCAACAGCTCGTTGCAGAGATCGAGCTGCTCGGCGGACGGTTTGCCGCGCGTCAAATTCAGCTTCACTCCGCGGCGGGCAAACGCTTCGTAACGCTCGCGAACCTGCGAGCGATAGCTGCGCAGCTCATCTGCGCTCATCGAGGGTAGATGCGGCATAGGCTCGTCCAAACGCTGCGGGACAAAGGCCGCGCATTATCCACGGGAGCGGCGCGGCAGGCTACGCCTCCCACAGGCTGTAGGCTAGGCTGCAGGAAGAGCGTGCGGTCGCGCGCTAAACTGCAGTAGCCTGTAGCCTCTCGCGCAGCCCCAAGCCTCGAGCCCCAAGCCCCGCGCCCTTTCTGTCGCCTACTTCCGATAGTGATCCTGCATCGGATAACTGCGCGCGTACCAGGCGAAGATCAGGGCGGCGACGAGCGCGAAAGCCGCGAAGAAGAACATCAAGAACGCAGGTTCGCTGAGGCCCGTATCGGCAATCCGCTCGATCATGGCGGGATGACGCACGCTGGCATTCGCCAGCAGAACCCAGAGATTCCCGACCGTCACAGAGAGATACCAGAACGCCATGATCACGCCCTTCATCGACATCGGCGCTTGGCTGTACGCAAACTCGAGGCCGGTGGCCGAGACAAGAACTTCTCCGAACGTGAGCAAAACATAAGGCAGTACTTGCCAAGTGACAGAGACGGCGCTGCCGCCGTCGATTGCCAGCTGGATCATTCCGGCGGCGATCCATGCGAGTCCCGAAAAGGCAATACCGAAGCCCATGCGTCGAAGCGCGGTGACTTCGATACCCGTGCGACGCAGCGCCGGATACAGCACGAGATTGTTGAACGGGATCAGGAGCAGCACGAGGATCGGATTCAATGCCTGCATCTGCGCCGGGTGAAACCAATCGGGCTTCGCCATCTGATTCGCCTGCAGGACCCAAGTGGATGCCTTTTGGTCGAACAGCGACCAGAACGGCGTGACCAAGGCGAAAACGATCAAGACGCGCAGCACTGCACGAACGCCGTCGACAGCTTCATCGGGATGCTTGCCTCGCGCGCGCTCGAGCTGCATGGAAGTGCCGAGACCGCCGAAACCGAGCAGACACACGAGCGCAAGACAGGCGGCAGCGACGAATCCGACCTTCGGAATCGTGGCGATCATCGCTACGGCAGCGATCACGCCGAATATCGCCACGGCGAGGCCGCGACGCGGCTCGCCGAAGCGCTCTGCCGTCAACGCAGTTCGAACGACGCGCAAGAATGAATCCGGGTTCGGCGGCGCCGGCGGAATGCGGACGTACTTGTGCCGGCCGGCCCATAGCACGAGCGTTGCGGTCAGCATCAGGAGGCCCGGAATACCGAACGCGACAGACGGTCCGTACTCCCGGAGAAAGATCGGCATCAACAGCGACGCGAAGAATGAGCCGAAATTGATGCTCCAGTAGAACGCGTCGAAGACGATTTTTGCCCTATCCTTGTTCGATTGATCGAACTGATCGCCCACGAACGAAACGACGAGCGGCTTGATGCCTCCGGAGCCGAACGCGATCAGGAACAATCCCGTGTAGAAGCCGGTGCGGTTGTCCTCGAACACCGCAAGACATCCGTGGCCGATGCAATACAGCACCGAGAACCACATGATCGTCGGATACTTGCCGAAGAAACGATCGGCCAGCCAGCCGCCGAGCAGCGGGAAGAAATAGACGCCGATGACGAAGGAGTGAAATACGTCCTTGGCGATGCCGGCCCGCTCGGCTTCGGGGGCGTAGAGCAACAAGGTGGAGCTGACCAGAAACGAGGTCAGGATGTTGCGCATCCCGTAGAAGCTGAAACGCTCGCAGATCTCGTTGCCGATGATGTAAGGGATCTGCCGCGGCAAGCGCTTCTGGGCGGCGGCCGGCGCGGCGGCTATGGCTTCGGTGTTCAACGCTTCCTCCGCGTCGATCCGTTCGGTTGCGGGCATCTTACACAGGCCGGCGCCCTTTTCAGGCCGTCCGAATGCACGCAATGTGGACTAGGCGATTCACCGGCGGGCCTCGGTCCGCTACATTCCGCCCCGGATCACAACGTATACAAACCGATGGAAAGCTTGCTCAGCGTACGGGCAGCCGACCCGCCCGTACCGGATTGGCCGAATCTCGAATTACCTGACACTTGGCCCGACCAGGTGCTCGCCGACCCGCGCAAAGCATGGCTGTTGCTCGCGCGCGTCTTCGGGCGGCGCAGGCGCGTGGAAATTCCGGGCGATATGCCGGGACGCGATTGGCTGCCGAAGTACATCCTTCAGGAATTCCACAATCTGCCGAATGGCAATTATTCGAAGCGCATCACACACGGCTACATCACCGGCTTCGATCGTCTGATGCTCGGCCGCATGCGTCGTGCCCGCGGACGGATCGCGCGCGCTCTCAGCGGCTGCCGCAGCGTGCTCGATGTCGGTTGCGCCGGCGGACGCACCGCCGGTGCGTTGAAGGCAAGCGGCATTCCCGAAGTGTGGGGGCTCGATCCTTCGCCTTATCTGCTGCAGCACGCTGCGCGTGCGTTTCCGGACGTGAGCTTCGTGCAGGGGCTGGCCGAGCGGACCGGCTTTCCCGCAACCCGTTTCGACGGCATCGCGGTGTGCTTCCTATTCCACGAGATGCCGCCGAGCTACATCGAGCGCGCACTGCGCGAATTTCATCGAATCTTGCAGCCGGGCGGCTTGCTCGCGATCTGCGAGCCGTCTCCGCTTCAGCTAGAGCTGCCGCTCCTGCGACTGTTGCAGAAGTACGGGCTCAGCGGACTTTACTTCGGATTGCTCGCGCGCTTCGTGCACGAGCCGTTCGTCCTCGCATGGCACAAGCGCAGCGCGTCGGAAATGTTGGCGGCAGCAGGCTTCGAGCTCATCGAAGACATCGAGGATATGCCGCTTCGGCACCTACTCGCGCGCAGAATCGGTTGAACGGCCGACGCGCGCGGGTGCTCAGAGCTGCGCCGGCGATTGCGTCGCAGGCACGTTCGCGTAGCGCTCCGATCGCATTCGCTCGCGCCATTCGCCGATGAACGCCAGGAAGCTTTCCTTGTCGTAGCCGTTTCGGCCGCGCTCGAGCTTCGCCGTCGACTGCGAGCCCAGGACCTCTCGCTGCGGCGAAACGATCCAGAAATGCGGCGCACCGTAGGCCTCAGGGAGCTGCGAGAAGAACATCTCGTTGTAGTTCTCCGGGCCGACGTAGACCTTCATGACGACGAAGGTGTCGTTGAGCGCCTGCTCGACGTCCTTGTTGTTCGACACGAACCGGTTCAGGATGTGGCACCAACGGCACCAATCGCCGCCGGCGACGATGAGAACGAGCTTGTTGCTCGCCGCCGCTTGTTCGATCGCCGCGCGATATTGCTCGAAAGGATCGGCGCTCGGGTCGTAGCCGAGATCGGCCGCGAGACTCGCGGCCGCAAACACCATCGCCAGCGCAAAACCCAAGATTTTTCTCATTGCACACCGAAGCGAGCACGTATGCATCGGTTGCAGCGTAACGGGACTTTCGCCCGCTGACACCTGTCGCGTTTTCTTACGTCTTTATGACAAGTGCTCTTCGCGCGGGCTCAAGGTTTGGGCAGATACTTCGCGTGGCACTGCTCGCAAACCTCGTACATTGCATCGCCCGCAGCGCTCGTCTGCTCGACATCTTTCGCGCGTGCGGCTTCGGCGGCACGAGCTCCGGCGTCGACGAGTGCAAGCGCATACTGCCGCCATTCTTGTTCGTCGACCGCACGCGGCTGCATCAACAACAAGTTTCCCGATTCGGCCACCGCAAGCGCGCTCGCTTCGACGTTCTGCCACGCTTGATCGTCGGCCGGCGCCTCGCCGGCAACCGCAAACACGATGTTCGACGCCGGGATCGTAATGCCCTGCATGATTTGCTTCGCGGTCGCCACAGGCTTGAATGGCGGTGCAGAAACGTTGTTCGCCCCTGTCTCATTTGCGGCTCGCTCGCTGCATGCCGCCAGTGCGAACGCGCCCAGCACCGCGACAAAGGACGTTCTTTTCATGCTGTACCCCCCTCGAGCATGCGATCACTTCCCGCACGTCAGCGGCTCGATATCCAACATTCTCCCGGCCATCGCGCGACTAGATCGAGCGGGAATTCGGCAATATTGCGCATGCGCCATGTGCTCGATCGGCCGCGCGCAGTGAATTCGAGTCGCGGACTTCTATCGCCGCTTATTTCTTCCAGGCGGCATATTCTTCTCTGGTGAGATTGCCATCGCGATCCTTGTCCAATTCCTTGAAGGCCACGAACAGCTCGTCGTTCGCTGTCGCTTCGTTGATGCTGATCAAGCCATCCGAGTTCTTGTCCAGCGACTCGAACGACGGACGGTTCTGGCCATGAGCTGCACCGGCCACGAACAAAGCGGCCGCCCCGATCGCAACATATCGATTGATTGACATGGAACGTTTCCTCGTTGTCGAAGGTCACTTCAGAATGGCGCCGCCTCTGGATTGTTCCAATCCGGCTGCGCGCGTACATTGCATCCGAATCGCGAGGTCCCGATGACCTATCGACTGCTTGCGGATGCCGTCGCCGTACTGCATTTCGCATTCATCCTGTTCGTCGTCCTCGGCGGGCTCGCCGTGTTGCGCTGGCCGCGCTTGGCCTGGCTGCACATCCCGGCCGCGGCCTGGGGCGCGCTCATCGAATTCGGCGGCTGGATCTGTCCGCTCACGCCGCTCGAAAACATGCTCCGCGAACGCGCCGGCGAAGCCGGTTACAGCGGCGGCTTCATCGATCACTATGTTACCGGATTGATCTATCCGGAGGGCTTGACCCGCCCGATGCAGTTTGCCGTGGGTGCGCTCGTACTTGCGATCAACGGTCTGGTGTATTGGCGGCTGTGGTCACGACGGCGGCAGCGCGCGTCGAAACTTTGAGCCGCCCCTCCTCACGTTCGGCTGATGGCCGATGCCAACGCCCAGGCCACTTGCGGATTGCAGATGTCCGAGTGATCGGCAATGAACGCGTCCGCAACCAAGTTGTGGATCTTGCCCGCAACAAAGTCGTAGGCAGCATTTGCTGCAAGCAGCGTCCCTTTGATCGCCTCGGGCGTTTTCACCGCACCATTGCGCCCGATGCCGCCGTACACGTCGTTTTCGTCGCCGATCGCTGCCGCGTCTTGTCCCGCGAGTCGCGATGCCAGCGGATACGCAATCCCTACGGCTTTGTCGTTCTTCGTGCACGTCACGAGAATCGGTCCGCGGACTTTCTTGGCATCCACGACCTTGCGGAAGAAGCCATCGCGTTTACCGTCGAACTTCTGCGCAAACCCGTTGTGCGAGAACGCAGCCTGCAGGAGCGTCAGCGAATCGATCCTGTGTTTGCCGCCGGCTGCGTCTGCAGCCGCCGTCACGACGCGCCCGCCGAAACTGTGTCCGACCAGATGCAGCCGCAGCTTCGGTCGCTCGGCGCGCAGCTTCGCGATGACGCCCGCGACGCCCTGCGCACCGACAGTGCCTGCGCGCGCCTTCATTTGGTAGTACGTCGTGAGGTTCAAGAAGCGGCGCAGCGCCGAATGGATGCTGCTGCCGAGATCGGCTGCGCCTCCGCTCGATGTGCTCAACGTGGCGAAACTTCCCGCCGTGCCGCCCGCGCTGACGGACAACGGCTCGAGGACGGGTTGCTTCAAGCTGTCGAGGAGCTTGCGCTCGTTCATCTTGAACAATGCATTCGTGCCGTCTTCCTTGTCCGCCGCATCCGTCGCAAGCAACGAGCGCACGGTGCGCACGAACTCTTCCTGCGCCTTCGGATCGTTCTCGATGTTCGCGAGCAGCTTCTCCGCCTTCGCCACCTTCTTTCTGCGCGTCGCGCTCGCCGGTTCGAACTTGCCCAAACGCACGGGCTCCTTCGCCAAGTCTCTAAGGCGTGCACGAATCGCCGCAAGCTCTTGCGAGGTCAGTGCGGCAGCGCCGCCGCCGGGAATCAGCTCCTTGTCCGTGAACTTCTTCGAAGGCCACAGGATCGCCGCCGCCGCAAAGACACGCGTTTGTCCATTCGCAGTGTTCGGCGCGAAGGCACCGAACTCGGCGAAGAACTGCGTGTAGAGCTTGCGCGCATCTGCGAGATCGTTGTTCCAGCCGTGCGAGAACAAAATCAGGTCGGTCGTCTGCTTTGCATGCAGATGTTCGACGAGCGCCTTCAATTGCTTGGCATCGAACAGCTTGCCCTTCTTGTCGAATTCGACTTCGAATACCGGAATCCCGCCGATGACTTTCATGCTCGTCCTCGAGTCGTCAGATGCTGGGGGCGCGTCACACCGATTGGATGGCACGCATGAGATCCACCAAGCCGTGACCCTCGAAATAGCGTTCGCGTCCCAGCGGCGTTGCGCTTTCGAGAAAAATTCGTTTCACATCGTCGGGCCTGCCGATGAACTCGCGACGAATGGACAGAAATGCCGCGATCGCACCTGAGACGTGCGGTGCCGCCATGCTAGTACCGCTGTCGTCGAGGTAGGCGGCCATTGTCTTGCTGCGTTTGCCTTTCGCGATCGGGAGGCTTGCGAGCTTGCGTCCCGCCGCACAGGACGTAATGCGCTCTCCGGGCGCAACGAGATCTGGCTTCAAGCGCCCGTCGCCCGTCGGTCCCTTGGACGAGAAGAACGAAACGCCGTAGGTGTGCGGCGATTCGCGATGCGTCGAACCGACCGTGATCGCCTTTGCGGCATTGCCTGGGTCGTTGATACTGGCGGTAAAGCCGATGCGCGTCACGCGGGCAGCACTTTGTGCGATGCCCCAGCCCGTGTTGCCCGCTGCGGCGACGACAACGACGCCGGACTGCACCAAGC
>DATCLP010000174.1:0-2919 GCA_036563855.1 Steroidobacteraceae bacterium
GCGTACAGATGATGCGGTCGATTTCGACGAAGTGATTGCGTGGTTGCGGCGTCGGGTGCCAGTGTCGGGCGGGCGGCCAGCGATCATTCACAACGATTTCAAGCTCGACAATCTCGTCTGGGAGGAATCGAACCCTACGCAGCTCAGCGCCGTTCTCGACTGGGAGATGGCGACTGTCGGAGATTCACTGATGGATCTCGCGTGCACCCTCAGCTTCTGGGTCGAGCCTGGCGATCCTGCCGAACTGAAAGCGTTACGAAATATGCCGACACTGGCGCCGGGCTCGCCGTCTCGCGCGGACGCGATTGCTCATTACAGTCGTCGGACGGGGCTCAGCCTCGCCGACATCGACTTCTATCTGTGCTTCGGGTTCTTCCGCCGTGCTGTCATCGAGCAGCAGAAGTACGCACGATTCGTGCGCGGCGACACGGACGATCCGCGGTACGCGCACCTCGATGCGTCCGTGCAGGTTCTCCGAGAGATCTGTCAACAGTACGTGCGCGGAGAGGCCTGATCATACGATTCGGCAAACCTCTTCGAACGAGAAGCGCGGAGCGCGAGGGTGCAGAGCAGAGTCGTCGCCATATCCGATATTGCAGATGAAGTTCGCCTTCACGTTTCCCTCGGGCCAGTAGAGTGCTTCGACCATTGCAGCATCGAATCCGCTCATCGGCCCGCAATCGAGACCGAGCGCTCGTGCGGCGATCATCAGATACGCACCCTGGAGCGTGCCGTTACGAAATGCAGTTTCCTCGATGAGGGCAGGCTTGCCTTCGTACCAGGATCGAACGTTCGGGTTGACCGGATACAGCCTCGGCAGATGCTCGTAGAAGCGTAAGTCGTGGCCGATGATGACCGTCACCGGAGCAGACATTGTCTTCTCGACGTTCGCGGGGCGAAGCGCCGGCCGCAAAGCCTCCTTCGCCTGGCGCGAGACGACGAAGACGAACCGTGCGGGGCAGCAGTTGGCACTGGTCGGACCGAGGCTTGCCAGAGCGTACGCTTCGCGCAGCAGTTGTTCGGTCACCGCCAATGCACGCCAGTGCTTGTGGGTGCGCGCCATACGAAAGATCTGATCCACGCTTTGATCAGGCAACGGTTTACGCATCGCTTCGAAGCTCCCCGAGGAACGAATGATGACGAATGATTACGGTCAGTTCGGTCCCGTTTGGATTCATGACGGGACGTACGAAGCAAGTTCTCAGTTTTCCCGCGAAAACGTCAATAGACTTGACAACAACAGGAGGGCGCTGCAGACTGACCATGCAGAGGTCGAGCGTGATCTCAAGGTTTTTGCACGCTTGAGTGCCGCAGCTTCCAGCGCGCGCAAGTCGTGCGCCGGAGGCCGGGAACATGGCGACGTCGGGGGATTGGTATGCGAAGGCTGTTGATAGGCGTGTCGACCGTGGCTCTCCTGTTCGCTGCTGCCGTCGCAGCTTGGAACCCGAGAGCCGGGTCGGAGTCCAAGACTCAGGCGAAGGGTCGCACGCTCGGCTTCATCCTGTCGCGTTTTTCTCCGGCGATCTACAAGGGTGCAGACGATTGTCCGCTGGGTCTCGAGATGACTCCAATGGAGAGTTTCCTGGCGCAGCAAACTCCACGAGAGCGCGAGCGGCTCCAACGGCCTGAAAATGCGGCCGAGTTCGAATGGAAGTACAAATGGGATTTCGGCACGGGTCCGAACGGCGAGGAGATGTGCCGCGAGCCGCGCGGGTTCAAAAACAAGTACGAACATCCGATTCATCGGATGGTTCAGGGCAAGGTCGCATATGGCTTCGATCTCGACGGCGACGACGGTAGCGGCGATCCCCCGCCGGGGATCTGCAAGCACGAGAACTTCACGAGCCCGGAAGGAGAATCGGGCATCGACAACCAGCTGTACCGGGCCAATGGCTGTCTCGGCTATTACCGCGGCAGCGCGACGGATCCCAACGTAGAGGGTGCGATCATCGCCTACTACAACCGAATGCTGAACGAAGGCTTGCACGGGATCGTCATCGAGATTACGGGAGTCGACGACTTGCGCAACGACGATGAGGTCGAAGTCGGTTTCTATTCGACGCTCGACAAGCCGTTGCTCGTGGGCAAGGAGCTCATGCCGCATTCCACGTTCACGACTCACGAAAACCCGCGTTGGCGTCACGTCACGAAGGGCAAGATCGTCGATGGCGTCATCACCACCGAGCCCTTCGATCTCGTGCTGAACATGGAGTGGGCGGTCGGCGGCGAGCGTGGTGCAAAGGAAGAGTACGACATGCGGCGGGCTCGTTTCCGACTGGAGTTGCAGCCGGACGGAAAGCTGGTAGGGCTGATGGGGGCGTACCAGCCCATCGACAACGTTTATTCGCTGTTCCGCACGGTCGGTGCCGGCGTATCGGCCGTAGCGGGCGTCGATTGCGCAGCGGAGTACAAGACTCTCGAGGCGATGGCGGACGCTTATCCGGACGAAACCGGTCAATGTCGCGCGATCTCAATTGCATATGAAGTCGTGGGCGTACCGGCATTCGTAGTGCATCCGAAGAACGTGCAAACCAGAGATGCCGCGGTTGCGGCCAGACGTTAGCGAATTCCGACATCCCGGACGACTATCGAGATGCCGATTGCAATTGGTTTCGAAAGAGCACGCACGGGCGGTCTCGTCAGTCGGACCGTCGCTCTTGCGGTCGCCTGTCTCGCTTTGGTCGCGTGCGCTCGCGAGCCCAAGACCGAAGGCGGCGAGCCGCAGATGCGGCGTCTCACGGAGGCGCAGTATCGCAACGCAATTGCCGACATCTTCGGTCCCGATATCGTCGTGGCGGGCAGGTTCGAGCCGCTCATACGTCCCGACAACGGATTGTTGTCCGATGGGGCAGTCCTTGCCGCAGTTTCCCCCGCGGGTTTCGAGCAATACGACAACATCGCGCGAAACATTGCCGCACA
>DATCLP010000175.1:0-5979 GCA_036563855.1 Steroidobacteraceae bacterium
GGCGGCAAGGCGTCAGCGTCGACGCCATTAAGTTCCATCTCGAGAACATTCGGGCCAAGCTCGGGATCAGTGCACGAACATCGCTCAAGCAATGGTTCCGCGCACCGAAGTCGAGCGCGCTCAAAACTGAGAGGCATCCCATGAGCACAGTCGGGCTGGGACGAATCGGGCAGATCTCGCGATCCGTGCGCAACGTCGAAGCGGCCGAACGCTGGTACAAGGACGTGCTCGGTCTCAAGCACCTTTATACATTCGGGAAGCTCGCGTTCTTCGATTGCGACGGCACTCGGCTGTTCCTATCCGAGCAGGAGGACGCTGGCGCCGAATCGATCCTCTACCTGCAAGTGGCAGACATTGTCGCTGCGTACGACGAGCTGCGTAAGCGCGGCGTCGAGTTCGTGAGCGCACCGCACCGGATTCACACGCATGCAGATGGAACTGAGGAATGGATGGCGTTCTTCAACGACCCGGAAGGTCGGCCCCTGGCCATCATGGCGCACGCGAAAGGCTCGTGAATCGACTAGGGCGCGCAAGTGCGCGCCCGCTTCAGCCTTCAGTCGTCAGCTTTCAGTCTCTTGGCTAGCTTCCGACTTCGATTTCCTGACGAGCTGCACGTTGTACTTCTCTTCCAGCGCGCGCAGCTCGTCGATATCGAGGCGCGACATGCTCCTGATCGAAGAGTATTCCGGAGAGCCGATATCGCGCACACCGATACGGTCGCGGCTGAATCCGCACAACCGCCCGTCGCCGTCTCGATCGATCGTAGCCATCTGCCACGATCCTTCGAGACCCATCAAAGGCATCGAAAGCTCGACGAGATAGGCGTTGTTCGAGCCAGGCCCGAAGATCACGATTTTGTCGCGATCGAGCGCCTGGTAGCTGTTCACCTGGCTGATGAAAATGCAATCGTTGCCGAGCTTTCTCTTCGGCACATCCGCCGGCTGCGTCGCCTGTGCGACGCCGACGGCCGCCAGCAAGCAAACTCCAAATAACAGCTTCTTCATGGCACGTCCCTCATCGATCTGTCGCAAAGGCTACAGAGATGAGAATGAATGCGGCCTTAAGGGATTCAAGTCCGGTGAATCAGCGGCTTTCGATGAACTCCGGGTCCACGTCCCTGCCGACGAGGCTGGGAAACGGCGGCTCTCCTGCTTCGAAGCGCGCACGGGTTCCGTGCGGATCGGCCAGCGCGGCGGCGAGCGCCCCGTTCAGCTCGTAGACGGCGGCATCGTAGCCGGCTTCCTTCAGCGCTGAGGCAAATGCATCGACGTGGGCGCCGCCGCTCTGATAGACGAGCGGTGCGAACTCCGGATCGATGTCGTCGTTATCCGGCTCGCGAAATGCCTGGGCGCAGCCTGCTGAGCTGGTCGCGTGATAGTTGCGGCAGGTTTGAGGACGCGCCAGGTAGATGGAACACCGCCCGAACCGAAGAAATGGGCACTTGAGGGTG
The DNA here is from genome assembly GCA_036563855.1 of Steroidobacteraceae bacterium. GTDB lineage: Bacteria > Pseudomonadota > Gammaproteobacteria > Steroidobacterales > Steroidobacteraceae > Steroidobacter. The sequence continues at coordinate 1,451 of DATCLP010000175.1, forward strand.
TGACGCAAGCGCGCCTCGTCATCCAAGCCTGCGAGCGCCGCGGCGTTCGTGCGAATCTCGGCGGCGGCACGCGCTCGAATGTCGTCGTCGAAGGTCGCCATCACTTCGAGGATTCGAAACACCTCGACGGCGCGAACGTCGACCGTGAAGTAGCAGCACCAATAGCAGCCGTTCTTGCACGCCAATGTGGGCGCGTCGGCAGCGGCTGCGAGCCGTTCGTCGTGGCGCTGTTGCGAGTGGACGAGGGCGGCTACGGGGCCCAAGGTCTTCAGATCCGCGCGAGCCTGCTCCAGTTCGTCGCGCACGATCGCATCGACCAGTTGCTCGTCGATTTCGATTTCCATGCGCGGCTTCGAGCTACGGGCGCATGCCGAACTTCGAGGGTCCAGGCTCGCGCAGCTTGGCGGCGAGCCAGGCGAACTCGCAGATCAACGGGCGCGTGTCGCGTGGGTCGATGATTTCCTCGATCTGAAAATCCTCGGCGCTACGGAACGGCGAGCGAAGCTTTTCGAGTCTCGCTTTGATCTCTGCGATCTTTGCGGCCGGATCCGGGGCGGCGTCGATTTCGGCGCGATATGCGGCCTCGATGCCGCCTGCGAGCGGCAGCGATCCCCACGCAGCGGACAACCACGCGTAGCGCACGGCATAGCGGCCGGTCGGCCGATGCGCACCGCCTGCGACGCCGAACGAATTGCGGATGATGATGCTGCACCAAGGCACCGTGGTTTGTTCGATCGCAGCCATTGCGCGCACGCCGTGACGGATCGTGCCTGCGCGCTCAGCTTCGAGACCGACGGCGAAACCGAGACAGTCGGCCAGGTACACGATCGGCAAATGGAAGGTTTGCGCCAGATCGACGAACCGGACGATCTTCTGGCAGGCTGCCGCCGTCCAGGTGCCGCCTTGATAGAACGGATCGCTCGCCATCAGCGCGACGGGCCATCCGTCGAATCGCGCAAAGCCGGTGATGATCGATCTGCCGAACATCTGGCCCATTTCGAAAAAGCTGCCGCGGTCGACGATCGCCTCGATGATCGTGCGCATCTTGTACACACTGTTGCGTTCGCGCGGCACGATCGAGAACAGCACGTCTTCGCGCCGATTCGGATCGTCGCCGATTGGCTTGCGTGCTGCGCACTCGTAGATCGAGGAGGGTAGATACGAGAGAAAGCGGCGCGCCGCCGCGAAAGCTTCTTCCTCGGTATCCACGGCGTGATCCACAGCACCGGCGTTCAACTGAATTTCATAGCCGCCGAGCTCCTGTTGCGAGAGCGTTTCGCCGAGTCCGGCCACGACCGGCGGTCCGGCCACGAACAGCGCGGACTTGTCGCGGACCATCACGGAGTAATGACTTGCTGCGAGGCGGGCGGCACCGAGCCCGGCGACGGGACCGAGACCGAGCGCGACGACCGGCACCGTCGCCATGTTTTCGAACATCAAGTCGAGCGACATCGCCGGCGTGTGGCCGCCCGGTAGATGCGTACGGCCGCTCGTTTCGATGATGCGCACGGATCCGCCGCCGCCCGAGCCTTCGATGATTCGAATGATCGGCAGGCGCAGCTCCTTTGCCATTTGCTCGGGGTAACGGCTCTTGGAGGGAATCGTCGCTTCCGCCGAACCGCCGCGCACCGTAAAATCGTCGCCGGTGACGACGACCGGACGCCCGTCGATCCGCGCGCGGCCCATGACCACGTTGCTCGGCGTCACGCCGATCAAGTTGCCTTGCTCATCGTAGTGGCCCTTTCCCGCGAGCGCGCCGATTTCATGGAACGAACCCGGATCGACCAGCTTGTCGATCCGCTCGCGCACGGTGTATCGGCCTTTGCTGTGCTGCCGATCGATCTTGTCCTGGCCGCCCAATTTGTGGGCTTCCGCCATGCGTCGTTCGAGCTCTTCGCGCTCGGGTGTCCAATCGCTCACGGGTGATTCGCCCAGGTGGTGAGAAGCGGAGCGAAGGATACTAAGGGTAGTTGATAGTTGATAGTTGAGAGTTGATAGCGAAGCGCGCGAAACAACTGGTACCTGTCACCTGTCGCCGAACGCAGGCGCCCCGCGCCTCAGCCGCGCGCAAATCTCACGCGTGCACGCTCCCGCGCCTTCGCCGCCTCTATCTCGCGATCGCGTGGAGGCGCGAGCGTTGTCAGGGATGCGAGGAGCAATCGCGCGGCATCTGTCACCTGATCGACGGCGCGATTGAATGCAGCCTCGTTGATCTTCGAGGGCGTATGAAATCCGCTCAGCTTCCGCACGAACTGCACGGCGGCTGCGCGGATCTCCTCATCGGAGGCCGGTGGATCGAAGTTGAAGAGTGTCTTGATGTTGCGGCACATGACGACAGCCTCCAGGCTACAGGCTACGGGCGACAGTATCGAGCGCTTCGGCGCTCTTCCACGCCGGACCAGTGAATTCCGTTTCGACGATCACTTCGACTTCATCGCTCACGCCCATTTTTGTGCCGGGTGGAGGGAGGCCGGTCGAGATTCCGAAATCGGAGCGCTTGAAAGTGCCTCGCGCTGAGAAGCCGACGCGGGCGTTCGGGTCGAATGGGTGTCCAACCCAACCGCCGTTCAAAGTGGCTTCGAGGACGACTGGGTGCGTGATCCCATGAAGCGTCAGGTCGCCGGTAATGCGCACGGCGTTCGGGCCGATGGGTTCGACTTTCGTCGAGCGATACGCCAGGGTCGGGAACTGCGCCGCGTCCAGCCACTCCGGGCCGAGCAACGCTTCGAGGAAGCCTTCCGGCGGACCGTCCAAGTCCAGCGACTTCGGATCGACGCTGACGACGACGCTGGAAGCTGCAAGGTTCCGCGGATCGAGCTGCAGTTGTGCGTCGAACGTCCTGAACCTTGCGGTGTACTTCGAGAAACCCAGGTGGTCGACGCGAAATACCAAGCTCGCGTGCGACCTATCGAGCTTGTAAGCGCCTGCCGGCAAATCTGCCGGCGCGGCAAACTCCGCGGCGGTCTGCGTATTGATGGTTTCCGATGGCGATGCCTCGGCAGAGCGTTCTTGTTTCGAGCAGGCGGATAAGGTCAAAAGCGGCAGGACGAGCAGCAGTGCTTTCATCGAATGCTCCAGAAAGTGGTTGGACTTATGCCAAGGACGAGCACGCTTTGGGAATTCCGACACGACTTCCGATGGGCGCCCAGTGGCCCTCTTCGAAAAGGTATCCTTGGAGTCTTTCTACTACTTCGGAGCGAATTCCCGATGGCGATGGATGTAGTCGATTACCAGATCTTCGGCGACGACATGCAATTCGTGGAGATCGAGCTCGATCCCGGCGAGGCAGCGATCGGCGAAGCGGGTTCGATGATGATGATGGACGACGGTGTCGAGATGGATACTGTCTTCGGCGACGGCTCGCCGCAGCAGGCCGGCCTGTTCGGTAAGCTGCTCGGAGCCGGCAAGCGGTTGCTGACCGGCGAATCGCTGTTCACGACGATCTTTCATAACGAGTCGCGCAGCAAGCGGCGGGTCGCGTTCGCAGCGCCGTATCCGGGCAAGATCATCGCTGTGAATCTCGCCGAAATCGGTGGCACGCTGATCTGCCAAAAGGACAGTTTCTTGTGCGCGGCACGCGGCGTGTCGCTCGGCATCGCGTTCAATCGCAAGCTCGGCGCGGGTCTGTTCGGCGGCGAGGGTTTCATCATGCAGAAGCTCGAGGGCGACGGTCTCGTCTTCGTGCATGCCGGAGGTACGTTGATGTCGCGCGATCTGCAGCCGGGCGAGCGCCTGCGTGTCGATACCGGATGCATCGTGGCGTTCCAGCCGAGCGTCGATTTCGACATTCAATACGTCGGCAAGCTCAAGAGCGCGTTGTTCTCGGGCGAAGGCTTGTTCTTTGCGACGCTCACGGGTCCTGGGCGAATCTGGCTGCAATCGTTGCCGTTCTCGCGACTTGCGAACCGCATCATCGCGTCCGCGCCGGCGGTCGGCGGGCGGCAACAAGGCGAAGGATCGGTGCTCGGTGCGCTGGGCGGATTGCTCGACGGTGACAACTGAAGCTATTGCGAAACTGCCGCGCGCATGCGGCGGAACTCTAATCTTCCATGCACGACATCCAGGGTTCCGGTCGCCTGTTCGGAGGAACATCGGGTGCCACGGGCGAGGACGTTCGTTTCTCGCTTGCCGGCGAGTCGCTCACCATTACCGCTCGCGATCGCACTCATACCGTTCCAGTGAGCTCGCTTGCGATCCGCGAGGTGAGCAACGTCAAAGTCGGTCTCGAGCTCTCTTGGAAAAGCGCCGAGGCGCTGTACGCGTTGCAGGTCTTCGACGCCGAGACGATCAGGGCCTTGCGTGCTCGGCTCGGCACGCTGCCGCAGATGCAGGCATTGGAAAAGAGGCAGCGTCGAGTCGGCTTCGGTCGAGCCCTCGGGTGGACGGCGCTCGTCGTCTTCTTACTGTTGCCGCTGCTGCTGATTCTGTTGTTCATCTGGCAGGCCGACCACATCGCCGCAGCGGCGGCCTCGCGCGTGTCGATCGAGCAGGAAACGCGTTTCGGCGAGCAAGTCTTCGCGGCAATGCGC
>DATCLP010000176.1:0-3375 GCA_036563855.1 Steroidobacteraceae bacterium
GCCGTGAACTGGCATCACGTCGGCCTTTTGCCGGAGAGTCTACGTGCATTGCGAGCTTACGCTCGACGCATCGGCTTCAAGCGGGATTTCAGCCAATGGCATCAGCACTGCGCCGAGCTCAAGCGCAAGTACGCGATGAACTACGACCGCGAAAGCCCGCTGATCCAGCCGTATCACGTGATCGAGGAGATCAACAAGCTCACGCGCGGCGAGGCGATCATTTGCACGGGGGTCGGCCAGCATCAAATGTGGGCTGCGCAATATTTCGATTTCCGGCAGCCGCGGCTGTGGCTGACCTCGGGCAGCATGGGCACGATGGGATTCGGTCTGCCGGCCGCGGTCGGTGCGCAGTTCGCGAACCCGGACAAGCTCGTCATCGACATCGACGGCGATGCGAGCATTCGCATGAACCTCGGCGAGCTCGAGACGGTTACGACCTACGATCTGCCGATCAAGATCGTCGTGCTCAATAACTTCGGCGACGGCATGGTCAAGCAATGGCAGAAACTTTTCTTCAAGGGCCGTCTGTCCGCGAGCGACAAGTCGCTGCACAAGAAGGATTTCATCAAAGCTGCGCAAGCGGATGGGTTCCCCTACGCGGTGCGGCTCGAGCGCAAGGAAGATGTCCCGCGCGTCGTCAAGGAATTCATCGAGTTCAAAGGTCCGGCCTTCCTCGAGGTCATGATCGATCCCGACGCCGGCGTGTACCCGATGGTCGGCCCCGGCCAGGCCTACGATGAGATGATCACCGGCGACTGGATCCCCGCGCGTCACAAAACGGAGATTCGGGAGATCGGGGAGTCGGAAATGTTCTAGGGCTACGGACCACGGGCTACGGTCGGAAAAGAGCATTCCGAGCTTTCACTAGTGTGATGAGTTTTCGCCGTAGCTTACGCAGCGACGTGCCGCGCGCTCGTGGATTCTCAACGATTGCCTGTCGTCGGCGGCGCTGTATTCTCTTGCCGTAGCCCGTAGCCCGTAGCCCGTAGCCTGCTATGCGTTACCTTCACACCATGGTCCGCGTCAGCGATCTCGAAGCATCGCTCAAGTTTTATTGCGATGCGCTTGGATTGCGAGAAGTGCGGCGGACAGAAAACGAAAAGGGGCGTTACACGCTCGTGTTCCTCGCGGCGCCCGGAGACGAGCAGGCGCAGATCGAGCTCACGTACAACTGGGATCCGGAGGAGTACAAGATCGGGCGCGCTTTCGGACACATCGCTTACGAGGTCGACGACATCTATGCCACGTGCGAGCGGCTGCAACGTCACGGCGTGACGATCAACCGTCCGCCGCGCGACGGGCGCATGGCGTTCGTGCGTTCGCCCGACAACATCTCGATCGAGCTGTTGCAAAAGGGACCCGCGTTGCCGCCGCGCGAACCCTGGGCATCGATGCCGAACACAGGCGAGTGGTAGGGCTCGCTGGGCTCGAGGCTTAGCCTCGAGCAATTGAGAATTGAGAATGGAGAATTGAGAATTACGGAAGGGACCTTCGGCTCGAGCCTTCTCCATTCTCAATTCAAACCATGTCTACTCTCCCGCCGAACTGGCCCGCGATGACGATCGCGGAAGCGCACGCCAAGCTGACTGCGCCCGGATCTCGATTCGAAATCGAAAAAGTGGAGATCCGCGGCGTCAAGACGAAGATCTGGAAGAACGCACCGCGCACGTTGCGCGATGCCTTCTTGGCGTGTCGGGCGTATGCCGATCGCGAGTTCGTCGTCTACGAGAACGACCGCGCGACCTTTGACGCCTTCGAGCGTGCGGTGACGACGCTCGCGCACGCGCTGCGTGCGCAAGGCGTCGAGAAAGGCGACCGCGTCGCGCTCATCATGAGGAATTTGCCGGAATGGCCGGTGGTTTTCTTCGCGGCAGTATCGATCGGCGCGATCATCACGCCGCTCAACGCCTGGTGGACCGGGCCCGAGCTGGAATACGGACTCACGAATTCCGGCGCCAAGATCGCGATCATGGATACCGAGCGTTACGAGCGCTTGGTCGAGCACTTGCCGAACTGTCCCGATCTCAAACGCGTCTATGTCACCCGTCTAGTCGAAGACGTTGCAGATCCCGAGGTCGTCAAACTCGAAACCGTGCTCGGCGCAGTCAACGATTGGGGTAAGCTTCCGAAGCGCGAGCTGCCCGATGCCGTCATCGATCCTGACGACGATGCGACGATCTTCTACACCTCGGGAACGACGGGCCGACCGAAGGGTGCGCTCGGAACGCATCGCAACTATGCGCAGAATATTTTTACGACAGCGGCAAGCTTGGCGCGCTCTTACTTGCGACGCGGAGAACTGCCCCCCGATCCAGCGACGCAGCCGCAGCGCGTGACGCTGCTCGCGATTCCGCTCTTTCACGTGACGGGTTGCAGCTCGTCGATGATTCCAGCCGTCGCAAACGGCAACAAGCTCGTGCTCATGCGCAAGTGGGATGCCGAGAAGGGCTTGCAGTTGATCGAGCGCGAGCGCGTCACGGTTGCCGGCGGCGTGCCGACGATCGCATGGCAGATCGTCGAGCATCCGAATCGCGACCGTTACGACTTGTCTTCGCTGACGACTATCACGTACGGCGGCGCACCTTCTGCCCCTGAGCTCGTCCGACGCATCAAAGAAGTTTTTCCGGCTTCGCAGCCAGGCAACGGTTGGGGCATGACCGAAACGGCAGCGGCGTTCACAGGCCATAGCGCCGAGGACTACATCAATCGGCCTTCGAGCTGCGGTCCGATTCCTGCGGTCGGCGAGGCGAAAATCATGAGCGCGGACGGTACGCGCGAGCTGGCCATAGGTGAAGTTGGCGAGCTTTGGGTGAAAGGCCCGATGATCGCGAAGGGCTACTGGAACAATCCGGCTGCGACCGCCCAAACCTTTGTGAACGGTTGGCTGCGCACCGGCGACATCGCACGGATCGACGAGGAAGGATTCATCTACATCGTCGATCGCGCAAAGGACATGCTGATCCGCGGCGGCGAGAACATCTACTGCATCGAAGTCGAGAACGTGCTGTACGAGCATCCCGCCGTAATGGATGCTGCGCTCGTCGGAATTCCGCATCGCACGCTCGGCGAGGAGCCGGCCGCCGTCGTTACGTTGAAGCCGGGCGCGAGCGCAACTGAAGACGAGATCCGCGCGCACGTCGCGCATCGGCTTGCAGCGTTCAAAGTACCGGTAAAGGTCCTGTTCTGGCCGGAGCCGTTGCCTCGCAATCCTGCAGGCAAGATCTTGAAGAGCGAGCTGAAGAAGGCGTTCACCTGAGGCTGAAGACTGAAGGGATGGGCGCGGGTGCGCCCTTTCCTATTTGCAAGATGTCCGTTACCGATCGGCCGGCATTTGCTGCAGCAATCGACAGAGTCCGCGCGAATGCGCGCCGACCT
>DATCLP010000177.1:0-3254 GCA_036563855.1 Steroidobacteraceae bacterium
TAGCCGTGGCGTCTCGAGCTCCCCGCGAGAGCGACCCTAGGTGGACGGCAACCTAACTGTAGCGACGGCGATTTGGCACTGCAACACGAAGCTGGCCGACTGACATAAATCCGAATCGGACTCAACTCGACATTTCATTGACGGCATGCAGGATCGAGAAACAGACGCGGACGCTTGGATTGCCGATTGGATTGCCGAACAGCGGCGGATCTTGGCCGAGCAGTCCCGCGCCGCGGATGCCGCGCGTCAGCACGACGAGGCGCAGTCGGCCGCGCGCGACAAGAGCAATGGCCGACACGCGGAACCGAACGCGTCAACGGCCAAACCCGAGTCCGATCTCTTCAACATCGGTTCTCTGCTCATGAGCGCCTGGGCGAGCACGAGGTTGTGGCAGACGCACTTTGCCGACCAGCTTGCGGATTTCTTGGGCCGGGTGCCTCCTGTCGGGCTTGCGCGCGAGCACACGGAAGCCTGGCGGGAGCTGGCTGCTGCGCATGCCGAATGCACGCGACTCGAAGGCAAGCTGCGCGAGGAGCTCACGAAGGTGCAGTTGGATGCACTCGACCTCCTCGAGCAGCGTGTTCGCGATCGCGATGAGCCGATCGATGGAATTCGCAAACTCTATGACTTGTGGGTGGACTGCGGCGAACAGGCCTACGCGAGATTGGCGCACAGCGAAGCGTATTCGAGGCTTCAAGCCGAGCTAGGCAATGCTTCGATGCGGCTGAAAAGCCGCTTGCAGGCCGTGCTGGAGCACGCGCTCGAGCAGCTCGACTTGCCGACGCGTTCGGAGCTCAACTCCTTGCACAAGCAAGTGCGCGAGCTGCGTCTGCAACTCGAGCGGCTCGCGAATCCTCCACGAGCAGCGCGTCCTGCGGCGCGACGTACGCGCAAGCGGACACGTAGCACCTCGAACAGGCGCAGGCAATGAGCTCTGCGATCGACAACGACAAGGTCGCTCGCGAGCTGCGCGAGTTCTCCGAGCGCGTGGCACGGGGCTTTGCCGCGCTGGCAAGCGTGCGCGACGTGAGGATCGGCGGCACGCCGAAGGACGAAGTCTTCGCGCTCGACAAGCTCAAAGTGTATCGGTATCGCCCGATCGAGCTGCTGCCGGGCGCGCGGCGCGTACGTGTGCCGGTACTCATCTGTTACGCGCTCGTCAATCGTCCGTACATGATGGATTTGCAACCGGATCGATCCTTGATCCGCCGCTTGCTCGAGCGCGGTGTCGATGTGTACCTGATCGATTGGGGGTACCCGGACGGTGCGGATCGCTATCTCGAAGTAAGCGATTACGTGTTGCGGTATCTACCGTGTTGCGTCGATGCAGTCTGCGCCGCCAGCAAATTGAACAAGATCAATCTGATCGGCGTGTGTCAAGGCGGGACGCTGTCTCTGTGTTATACGGCGCTCCAGCCGCAGCGCGTGCGCAACTTGATCACGATGGTAACGCCCGTCGATTGGCACACGCCGGAGAATCTGCTCACGAAGTGGTCGAAGCATATCGATTTGGACCAGCTTGCTGCCGCAACCGGCAATGTGCCGGGCGAGGTGTTGAACGCGTTGTTCCTCGCGCTCATGCCATTCCGGCTCATGAGCCAGAAGTACGTGGACTTGATGGATCAGATCGACGATCCGAACGCGGTCGAAAATTTCTTGCGCATGGAGAAATGGATTTTCGATAGCCCCGATCAGCCTGGACAAATGTTCCGCCAATTCATGCAATGGTTCGTCAAGGAGAACCGCCTGGCGCAGGGTTCGCTCGAGCTGGATGGCCGTCGCGTGGATCTACGTCGCGTCAATATGCCGGTCTTGAATGTGTATGCGAGTCAGGATCATCTCGTCCCGCCCTCGGCGAGCCGGCCGCTCGCGCGCTTGGTGGGAACGCGCGATTACAGCGAGTACGAGTTTCGCGGCGGTCACATCGGCATCTACGTGAGCAGCTCGGCGCAACGGGAGGTTCCCGAACGCATCGCCGGGTGGTTGCGGGAGCGAGACGCCCCCGCACGCAAGCGACGATGAGCCGATCGCAACTCGCTAGAACCTATCTCAAAACGACTGCACGCCCGCAGGTAAATCCGCGACTAGTGTGGGCGCGTCTTTAGGTGCTCGTCCCGCGGGGATTTCCGTTGGTCAGATTCCTCATGTATTTCCACATACACTGCGATCCTGCGCTCCTCGGAACGCGTCCACGCGGGATTCCCGTTGGTCACCTGCGGCCGCTCATGACGTTTTGAGATAGGTTCTAGTTGACGCCTTCACGGGCCACGATCACTCTCCGCACCTTCACCCCTACCAGCCAGAGTCATCTCATGATCTACGAGAACATCCTCGGCACCATCGGGCGCACGCCCATCGTGAAAATCAACCGGCTTGCGCCGACGCACGTGACCATGTACGTCAAGTGCGAGTTCTTCAATCCGCTTTCCTCGGTGAAAGATCGGTTGGCGATTGCGATCATCGAGGATGCCGAACGGCGCGGCTTGTTGAAGCCGGGGCAGACGGTCGTTGAGGCGACGAGCGGCAATACCGGAATCGCCCTTGCGATGGTGTGCGCCGCGAAGGGTTATCCCTTCGTCGCCGTGATGGTCGAGACGTTCTCGGTGGAGCGTCGAAAGATCATGCGTATGCTCGGCGCGAAGGTCATTCTCACGCCGGCAGCGGAACGCGGTACCGGCATGGTGCGCAAAGCCGAAGAGCTGGCACGCAAACACGGCTGGTTCCTCGCGCGGCAGTTCGAGAACGTGGCGAATCCCGAATACCACCGCAACACGACTGGACCCGAGATTCTGAGCGACTTCGCCGGCAAGCGGCTGGATTTCTGGGTGACTGGTTGGGGCACCGGTGGCACGCTCACCGGCGCCGGCGAGATGATCAAGAAGGCGCGACCCGACGCGAAAATCATCGCGGCCGAGCCTGCCGTCGCACCGCTGTTGTCCGGCGGAGAGTTCAAGCCGCACAAGATCCAGGGATGGACACCGGATTTCGTACCCGCGGTTCTCAACCGTTCCGTTCCGGACGAAATCGTGACAGTGACCGACGACGAGGCGATTCAGTCCGCACGCAATCTCGCGAGCAAGGAAGGCATCTTCGTCGGCATCTCATCGGGCGCGACTTTTGCAGCAGCTTTGAAAGTCGCGGAAAAGGCCCCAGAAGGGTCCGTGATCCTGGCGATGTTGCCCGATACAGGGGAGCGTTACCTCACGACCGCCTTGTTCGAGGGCATCGCAGACGCATCCGATGCTGAACCGTAA
>DATCLP010000178.1:0-3396 GCA_036563855.1 Steroidobacteraceae bacterium
GAGCCGAGGTGCACTTGCAGCTCGTCGACAATTGGACCGCATTCCGCGACGGCACGATGGAGCTTGCGATCACGGTCGCGCCGCTCGCCACAGGCCTGCTGCTCAAAGAGCCGCAGCTTGCAGTGATCGCCGAAGAACAGCTCTTCGGAGAACGCGCGCGGCAAGAGCGTCGTCGTCGCCGCGCGGAACGCGATCCGGAGAAAATCATCCGCGACCTGGCGGATCTACTTCCGGGCGCGCCGGTCGTGCACGAAGAATACGGCGTGGGGCGCTACCGTGGCCTGCAGACCATGGATGTCGGCGGGCTGCAAAGCGAGTTCCTCGTGCTCGAGTACGCCGACGGCGACAAGCTCTACGTACCCGTTCACGCGCTCGACCTCGTCACGCGCTACACCGGCTCGCCGCCGGAGCTTGCTCCGCTTCACAAGCTCGGCACGGATGCATGGCAGAAAGCCAAGCGCAAAGCCGCGCAAAAGATCCGCGATACCGCAGCAGAGTTGCTGGACTTGTACTCCCGTCGCGCCGCGCGTCAAGGCGAGCAGCTCACCGTGAACGAATCCGACCTTCGCGCCTTCGAGTCTGCATTCAAGTTCGAGGAAACGCCCGATCAGGCCGAAGCGATTCGCCAGGTCATCGCCGATCTTGCCAGCCCGAAGCCGATGGACCGCGTCGTCTGCGGAGATGTCGGTTTCGGAAAGACGGAAGTTGCCTTGCGCGCTGCCTTCGTGGCCGTACAAGCCGGCAAACAAGTCGCCGTGCTCGTGCCGACGACGCTGCTGGCACAGCAGCACTATCAAACGTTCTCCGATCGCTTCGCCGATTGGCCCGTGCGAGTCGAGCAGCTCTCGCGCTTCCGCAGCGCCCGCGATACGAACGCCGTCTTGGAAGGCCTCGCGAACGGCACGGTCGACATCGTCGTCGGCACTCACCGTCTGCTCCAGAGCGGCGTGAAGTTCGCGCGTCTCGGTCTCTTGATCATCGATGAGGAGCATCGATTCGGCGTCAAAGACAAGGAACGGCTGAAACAGCTTCGCGCCGAGGTCGACGTCCTGACGCTCACTGCGACGCCCATTCCCCGCACGCTCAACATGGCGCTCGGCGGCCTGCGCGAGCTGTCGCTGATCACGACGCCGCCGGTCTCGAGGCTGTCGATCAAAACGTTCGTCTCGCAATGGGATTCGAGCATGATCCGCGAAGCGTGCCTCCGCGAGATTCGTCGCGGCGGTCAGATCTATTTCGTCCACAACAGCGTGGATACGATCGAAAAGACCGCACGGACGCTCGCCGAAATCGTCCCGGAAGCGCGGATTGCGGTCGGACACGGACAGATGCGCGAACGCGAGCTCGAGCAAATCATGCTCGACTTCTATCACCAGCGCACGAACCTGCTCGTCTGCACGACGATCGTCGAGAGCGGCATCGATGTGCCGACCGCGAACACGATCATCATCGATCGTGCCGACAAGCTAGGCCTTGCGCAGCTCCATCAATTGCGAGGCCGTGTCGGCCGTTCGCACCACCAAGCCTATGCATATCTTCTGACGCCGCCGCGCAACGCCATGACCGCGGACGCCGTCAAGCGGCTCGAGGCCATCGAATCGCTCGAAGACCTTGGCGCAGGCTTCACGTTGGCCACGCACGACCTCGAAATCCGCGGCGCCGGTGAATTGCTCGGCGAAGAGCAAAGCGGACAGATGCAGGAGATCGGCTACGCCCTTTACATGGAGATGCTGGATCGCGCGGTGAAGGCACTGAAATCCGGCAAGGTCCCCGAGCTCGACCAGCCGATGCATCAAGGCCCGGAGGTCGATCTGCACGTCCCGGCGCTGTTGCCCGACAACTACCTGCCGGATGTGCATCTACGCCTCGTAATGTACAAACGCATCGCGGCGGCACCGACACCGGACGATTTGCGAGAGCTACAAGTCGAAATGATCGATCGGTTCGGACTGCTTCCCCTGCCGGCGAAGAATCTTTTTCGCATCGCCGAGATCAAGCAGATGGCTCGAGCGCTCGGTTTGCGCAAGATCGATGTTGGTCCGGGAGGCGGCTACGTCACCTTCGATACCGAAACGCGTGTCGAGCCCGCCACGCTCATTCGCCTGGTACAACAACACTCGCGCACGTATCGGCTCGACGGCGGTACGAAGCTGCGTTTGACGTTGCCGCTCGAAACCGAAGAGCAGCGCTTCGAAGCTGTCGAAACATTGCTAAGAAGCTTGAGTCAGCCTGCAGCGGGTATGGAATCGAAGCCTTCCAAACAAGGCGCCAAGGCGCGTTGAGGTCGGAGGGTGAAGGCTACTGCGGACTTTCTTGTTAGACTGCCGTCATGCATCACGCCACTAAATTCCTGAGGCTCTCACTGGCTGCCCTGCTTCTATTTGCGAGCGGTGCCGGCGCACAGCAGTCCACGCTTCAGTCCTACGACGTAGAACTGATCATTTTCCGTGTGCTGTCGTCGAATGCGACGCCCGAAGACTGGACATTAGAGGCTGCCCGAGCGGGAGAGCATCTTGCGACGCGAGACGAAGATGCCCCAGAAAGCGAACGCACGATCGCGACCTCTCCGACAACGCCGACGATGAGCTTTCCAGGCGTTCCGGAGAGCCGCTACAAGCTCACATCGATCGTCGAATCGCTACGCCGCAGCCGCAACTACCAACCGCTTGCGCATTTCGCGTGGACGCAGCCGGGATATCCGCGCGGCAACGCGCCGTACATGGCGATCGAACCGTGGGTGCCGCCCGGATCGGGGCTCGGCGGCCAAGTGTCGCTCGCACGCGGCCGCTACCTGCACTTGACGCTGGAACTCACGTACGACCTGCCGGAGACTGGCGAACGCTACGTTCTTCGCCAAACTCGACGGATGCGCAGCAACGAGCGTCACTACCTGGATCATCCGAAGTTCGGCGTGATTGCGATCGTCACGCCCACGCCGACGGGCCCATAAGGCCCTCAGGCAGGCTGTAGGCTGTAGGCCGTAGGCTTTAGGTAGAAGAGCGCGCTCCGCGCGCGTTGCCCCTCACCCGCACGCGTTCGCTCTGCGACCTCTCCCACCCGGGAGAGGTGCTATTGCGCGCTCGCGCGCAGCTGTGGCCTGTAGCCTATCGCCAGCCGAAGGTTCAGTCGCACTCGCGACTGACGACTCGATTTCTTCCTAGCTCCTTCGCATCCTTGAGCGCGCGCAGCGCGCTCTCGTAGAGGCGTTCGGGAGAAGCATCGTGCGGCGGGACGAGCGATACGACGCCGGCGCTCGCGGTGACGTAACGGGAAACGACCGATCGCGGATGGTGGATTGCGAGATCGCGGATTCGGCTGAGCACGGCTTCGGCGAGCTTCGAAGCCTGAGAGAGATCGAGCCCAGTCGTCAGCGCAGCGATCTGATCTTCATCGAAC
>DATCLP010000179.1:0-4754 GCA_036563855.1 Steroidobacteraceae bacterium
TCCCACCGCAGCGAACATCGCTGATTTCGTATAGGCTTGAGCACCCATTCACTTCATATCAGAAAGGCTGGGGGCATCAATGTTCAATCACGTAATGGTCGGATCGAACGACATCGAACGCTCGAAGCGTTTCTACGATGCAGTGCTGAAAACACTGGGAGTAAAAGAACCCATCAAGAACGTCTCTGCGTCCGGCCACACGCGTTATTTCTATCGGCACGACGGCAATACGTTCTGCATTACAGCGCCCATCAATGGCGAGCCGGCGACGCCGGCGAACGGCGGCACGATCGCATTCAAGTGCAGCTCGCCGGAGCAAGTGCAAGCGTTCCATGACACTGCCGTCGCGCACGGCGGAACGTCGATCGAAGACCCGCCGGGCTTGCGCACGAACAACCTCGGGCAGATGCATCTGGCGTACGTACGCGATCCCGACGGCAACAAGCTGTGCGCGATCTATCGCGTCAAACAGGACCGCTGAACGAGTCATTCCAAAGCGCGCGTGCGCGCGACCGTTGCGCGCCGCGCGCTTAGCCGGCGATCGTCTCAGTGTTGGGTCACGACGATCGGCGCACCCTTCGTGACGATCAGCGTGTGCTCGTACTGCGCCGATAAATTCCCTTTGGCGCCGACGAGCGTCCAACCGTCTCCGGCTTCAGTGACGAGGCGGCTCTTCGGCGTCAACTATCCACAGTCAGTTAGCGACTCTGCGCATTTCCCCTCACCGCGACGCTTCCGCTCTCGCTCTCGCTGCCTCTTCCCAAGGAGAGGCGACTTCTGCGGGGCTTTTCTCCGAAACAGAGACGCGGAAGCTGCGATCGATGAATTGACGCTGCCACAGCTCCAAGCACACGAGCGTCCAAAGCCGATAGAGCTGTTCGCGCGAGTATGGCTGCCGTGGCGAGCGGCGGCGGACGGCGGCAACGTAATCGGGATCGAGCAAGTTTCTGCGCTCTAGCGATTCTCTATTGAGCAACGTTTGCGCCATCGAATCCAGAACGTCGCTGACGGCCAGATCGTGACGAATACGCTGCAATGACTTGCCTCTCCTTCGCACACTCGGAGGCAGCAGATCTTGCATAGCGAGTCGTAACACGCGCTTCTGCTGCCAGATACCGACGTTCAAGCGTCCCGGCATTTTGAGCGCCAAATCCATGATCTCCGTTGCTTGGAACGGGTCGCGGAACTGCGTACCCCCGAGCTCGAGCGTCGACTCGATATAGCCGGAATCCTGCGCTTCGACCATTTGTTCGACGATGTAGTCGTCCAGCGAAGGTAAGTCTCGAAGCACCGGAGCTTCTGCGCCTTTCACGATCGGAGGCGGGAAGCTTCCACCGCGGTAGAGCAAACGCTCGCCGATGCGGCCAAGCAGCGTCTTCGGCGGTACGCCCATCTGCGTCAGATGGAAGATCTCGGTCAAAGGACGCTCGAACCAGGGTAATAGCTCTCTGAGGCGGACGAGCCGATAGCGCGGCATGCCGCAGAACAACATGTCCGAACCATAGCCGCCGAACACGACCGGCGCCGATTGCCCTGCTCTTTGGAGAACGAGATGCTGGAGGATCGACTCTTCCCTACCCGCACAATCCTCCATGAGCCAGACGAGCTGCGGCAGATGTTCCGCGATGCTCGCCGGATCGAACATGATCTCGTGATGCTCGGTACCGAACAGCTCGGCCAGCTCGCGGCCGCCGATCATTTCAGGATCGTCGTAGCCGTACCCGATCGTGTACGAGAACAGCTTCATGTCGGGCCTCACGGCACGAAGCAGCGCCACGACGCACGCGGAATCCAACCCACCGCTCAACGTCACTGCAGCTTGCTCGAACGGCCGCGATTGACGCTCGACGATGCGAGTCAGCGTCGCACGAACTTGCCGCGCATACTCTTCGGCCGAACGCACCTCGATCTGACGCTCGGCCGGCCAGTACATCACGTGCTCGGTGATCCCACCGGGATGCACGATCATGGCCGTTCCGGGCGGCACGGTAAGCACGCCCTGCATCAACGGCTGATCCATGCGGCAGACTCGCGCGGCCAGATAGTGCTGCGCAGCTTGCGGATTCAGTTCGGGATGGAAATCTTCGAGCGCGAGCAGCGCCTTGTATTCGCTCGCAAATGCAATCCGGGTGGGAAGGACCGCGTAGTACAGAGACTTGAATCCCGACGTATCGCAAGCGAGAACGACGCGGCCGCGTCGGTCGTAGTGAGCCACCGCGAAATATCCGTTTACTCGCGACAGCCCGAACACGTCCTGCTCGAGAACTTCGGCAAGCTCCGCACACGATAGATCATCGAGCTGAGCATCCGCGGCAAAGTTTTCGCCGTGCCCGCCTTCCGCACCTCGCGTCGCAAAGTAGACGTTGTGTGCAGGACTCCATGTGCGAACGGCCGGTCCACGATGCGAAAGCATCTGCGCCATTGCCCGCACTTCGTTGAGCGAGCCCTCACCTATCAGCCCTACGATGGCGCCCATGTCACGCCACCGAGCGAGCAAATCGCCGAGAGGATGGCAGGTGTGTAGAACGATCCTTTGACGACGTTCGCGCGTTGTGTGCGCCGGGACGGTATTGAGAAGAACGATGCCTTCTCCGCCGCCGAACTTGCGGTCCAGCGACGAACGCCAAGATCCGAGGGCCAAATGTTGTTATCGAAGTCATGTCACGATTGACGGGCAGCGGGACCAGACTCCGCCGCACTGCGTCAGGATTTTCTCGACATCAATGTGAGCAGCCCCCGACAACGTTCGGGGCCCTGTGAAGTTCCCCCAAAGGAGTAGGAGTAGCACCTCTGTCCAACTCGGTTTTCAGAACTTTCGGCAGGGCAGCATGGCTGATGAGCGGGCGAGCAGTGAGCGACGCGCTCGCCTTTGCTCTTTTTGTCGTGCTCGCACGCGCCTTCGGACCGGAGGGCGCCGGCATTTACGCCTTCAATTTCGCGATCGCGACGATCCTTTACGAAATCGTCGCCTTGGGCGTCGAGGAATACGGCGTTCGCGAATTCTCCCGCGATCCGGACAATGGACCACGGCTCATCGGCCGCTTGCTCAAGGTGCAAATCGCATTCGCATTGCTCGGCTGCGCGGTGTTGGCATTGCTGAGCCCGACGCTGCTCGAGGCGCATCCGGCATTGCTCGCTTTGATGGTGCTCTATCAACTCGCGCTCGCTGCAGCTCGCACTTTGTTCATCCCCGCATTCGTCAACGGCCATCTCGCCGTTCAGACCCTTGGCGAGATCGTGGCCCGCTCAGGCGCCCTGCTCTTTGCGGTTCTCGTCACTCAGCACAGTGCAACACCCTCGCTCACCAGAGCAGTCGTGGGGTTGCCGTTATTCGTCGCGGGCCTGTTGATACTGGCATTGAGCAGTGCGGTGAAACACGGCGGGCTGGCGTTCGCGGGTACGTCTCTCAAAGACGACTTGAGCGCAATGCGTCCGGTCTGGTCGTTCGCTGCCTCGAACCTTCTCTCGAGCGTCTACGCCCGCACCGGCATCGTCGTGCTGTTCCTCATGCTCGGCGAAAGCACCGCCGGTTTGTTTTCGAGCGCGTTCAAATTCATGGAAGTGGGCTGGACGGTATTGGCGCTCGTGCCCTGGGCGGGTTATCCGCTCCTCGTCCGCGCTTTCGTCGAGCGTTCGGACGAGTTTCACGCCATTGCCAAACACGTTCTACACGGAACGTTGTTGTGTGGCGCACTCATGGCGTGGGGATTGTTCTGGGTCGTGCCGTGGCTCATCGGTCCGCTGCTCGGTTCGGACTTCAGCGATGCCGTTCCGGTACTCAAAGCGTTGGCCGGCATCATGGTGCTCGTCGCAATCAGCGAGTATCTCGAACGTCTGTTGATCGTTGCCGATCTTCGTGACGCGCGGTTGAGAATCCTGGCACTTCAAACAGTGCTCAATGTGGCCCTGAACCTTGTGTTGATCCCTTGGATGGGAATATTCGGCACGGTCGTCGCCTTCGCGCTCACTCAGTTCTTCACGATCGGCGCCTTCTACTCGACTCTGAGATCGCGAACGCCGTTGGGTTGGGCGGTCCGCGACGCCGGGCTCATCGGCATGTGCATTCTGCTTGCGATCGCGATCGGCGGTGCGATGCTGAACTTCGAGCTCCGACCGGGACTGGCTGCAGCCGGCTCACTCCTCGGAGTGATTCTCGCTGCGCTCGCGATGTTCGCGGCGCGTTTCAGTCGCAACGCCAGAGGTTCGGCATCTCGGTTCTAGAGAACGTCGAAACTCAACCGCGCGCACTGCTCGCTCTTGCCGATTCGACGCTGCTCGCCATCTCCGCGTTCGGCAGCGTGAAGAAGAATTTCGCCCCTACATCCGGCTCGGCTTCCGCCCAGATCTCGCCGCCGTATCGGTGCACGATCCGCGCGACGGTCGCGAGGCCGATGCCGGTTCCGTGGAACTCCTCTGCCGAATGGAGTCTGCGAAACGCCTGAAAGAGCCGTGTGGCGTGCTTCATGTCGAAGCCCGCGCCGCGATCGGCGACACAGTAGACGATTCGGTCTCCACGTCGGCTGCAATCGAAACGAATCCAGATCCGTTCGCGCTTCTTGCTGTACTTCCATGCGTTGTTGATCAAGTTGTCGACGAGCGAAGTCATCAGGCCGCGGTCTGCGAGCACGAACATGTTCGGTTGCACGTGGGTTTCGACCTCGAGGCCCGTTTCGGATTCCTGCAGCGTCTCGAGCGTCGTTCGCGCGATCTTCGACAAGTCGATGGGCTCGGCCTTGAGCTCTTGACGTGTAATG
>DATCLP010000180.1:0-4128 GCA_036563855.1 Steroidobacteraceae bacterium
CCGTGTCTTCCGTGCACTCGGTGGCCGAGGCGGCTGCGCCAGAGCTGCCGGAACTGGTCGTGTACAAGAGCCCAACGTGCGGATGCTGCTCGGTTTGGGTCGAGCACATGCGCAAGCACGGATTCACGGCCAAGGTTCACGATGTCGACGACATGGGTCCGATCAAGGAGCGGGTCGGCGTGCCGTATGGCATGGGCTCGTGTCACACGGCCGAAATCGGCGGGTACTTCGTCGAAGGTCACGTGCCTGCAGAGCAGGTGCTGCGCCTGATGAGGGAGAAACCGCGTGCCAAAGGATTGGCCGTACCGGGTATGCCGATTGGTTCGCCCGGTATGGAGCAAGGCTCGACGAAACAGCCTTACGACGTACACCTCGTCCACGAGGACAGAACGACGAGCGTCTACGCGAAGTATTAGAAGCCATCTCGGGACTACTGCGCGCCCTCAGGTAACCGACGCGACGAACGCGGTGCGACAGCCAGGTGCGGCATCGAAGGCCGCGCTGATTCGTTCAGGTCATGGATGAGGTTTCGTGCGATTTGCACGAGTTCACACTTTGCACCCGATCAGCCAAGACATGCGTCGCAGCGGCTGGCCGCAGGCAGGGCGCATAGTCGCGCCGTTTCGTTCCGTTGAATGGAGAATCACATGCGGGCTACGCGATTGCTCTTTGCAGCAGGATTGCTTGTGTACGGCGCAGCGGTAAGTGCGGACGTTGGTGCATCGCTGCGTGCGGGTACGCTTGGCGTAGGTGCCGAGCTCAACGTGGGCTTGACGGAAACGCTCAACCTGCGCGTCGGTTACAGCCTCTTCGATTACGACGACACGATCGAAGAGACCGATCTTCGATACGACGGCGAGCTCAAGTTGAGAAACGCGACGGCGTTGCTCGATTGGCATATGTTCGGCGGCGGCTTCCGTGTGTCGTTCGGCGCCGTCGGAGCGAGCACTGAAATCGACGTCGTCGGCACGCCGACGGGCGGCTTCTACGACATCGGCGACGAGACTTTCGCTGCGGATGAAGTCGGAAGTCTACGAGGCAAGATCAAGATGGGGAACGATGTCGCTCCCTACGTCGGCATCGGTTGGGGTAACCCGGTCGATAAGGATGGGCGAATCACGTTCTTGTTCGACCTCGGCGCCGTGTACACGGGCAGCCCTGACGTCAATTTGACGGCTCAATGCGGTCCCGCATTGGCTGGAGATCCGACTCGCTGCGCGGTTCTGCAACAAGAAGTCAGGCGCGAAGCGGACGAGTTGGCCGATGAGTCCACTTCCTACGAATGGTGGCCGGTGGTCAGCATCGGATTGGCCGTGCGCTTCTAATCGACCGAGACGTCGTTGATTGCAACGCCCCTCCTCGCGAGGGGCGTTTGCCTTCGAGTGGCCATGGTTGAGCGCGACAGGCGGATTCGATGCCTGCCGGAACTCGTTCGATGCTTCCGGAGTAGAGCTATGTCCGCGCAGATCCGAAGGAGCGTTCCATGGCCGCTCAACAGATGCGTCATCGGCTTTCCAGGCTCGGAGCCGAGCCGGGCAATTTGAGCGAGAACGAGCGATGGTTGTCGGCGGCAGCAGGACTTGCGCTCGCCGTCACTGCGGCGCGCAGCCGCGGCGCCGTCGGCAAATTGCTCCTTGCCGCTGCTGCACTGCCGATGATTGCACGCGGCGCCACCGGCTATTGCGCTATGAAGAGCGCGATCACCGGCGAAACGACCTTGAAGCAAGGCATGCAAGAACAGCTGCGCCGTGTTCGCCAATCTTTGGCCGCAACGACGCGACAAATCGGCAGCATGGACGCGCTTTTTCGCATGGAGTTGCACGAGCTCCACGATGCCGAAGGCCGTTTTGCCGACTTGATCGCGGACATCGCGCCGTGCTTGCAAGACGAGTCGTTGTCGTTACGGGTGGATGAGTACGGAGCCGAGCTGCAGAACCGTCGGGGCGAAGTGGAAGGCGTGCTTGCGCGCATCGGAGCCCGCATGGAACCCCACGAAGACGATGCTATGCGTGCGCTCGTCCACGAGACCGAGAAGATGTCGAGAGTCTGCGCACCCGCCGTGCGTGATGCCGCACTGATTGCGTCGCTGCAGCGGATCATTCATTACAAGATCGCCGGTTACGGCACGATTGCCGCGTATGCGAAAGCGCTCGGCAGGGCGGAGGAGGCGGCTCGCTTTGCGGAGTTTGCGACGCGCGATAAGGCCGTCGACGAGGAATTCAGCCGCCTTGCGAAGACCACGCTCAATCCGCAAGCCGCAACCGCATCCGAACAGGCAATACCGGCGCATCCGGGATCAGTGCGGACGCACTGATTCAGTTAACAGTTGATAGCGAAGAGCGCGCCGCGCGCCGGTTGGCAGTGGATAGTTGACAGCTGATAGCGAAAACGGCGCGCCTGGCGCGCTTCTTTCCACTGTCCGTTATCGACTGTCCATTGTCTGACTTGCTGCGCCGTTCTCTTTCGTCGCTGTCGACTGTCAACCATCAACTATCAACTGCCGACTGTAGTGGTTTCCGCCGCCTCCAGCTGTCAGTTCTCGGAGCGGCCTTGCGTGGCGTAGCTTTCAGGCGCCTTCCAAGGCACCGAGGACAACAATGACGGTTTGGTATCGAGCGCCGGTCGAAATCTCGACCGATAAGACACGGCTGGATGTGGCGATGATCCACGAGACTCTCGCAAGAATGTATTGGTCGCCCGGTATTCCGCGCGACATCGTCGAGCGAGCGATTGCAAACTCGTTGTGCTTCGGCGCCTACCACACCGGCGCTCAGGTAGGCTTCGCGCGCGTCGTCAGCGATTGCGCCACGTTTGCGTACCTATGTGATGTCTTCGTCGTTCCGGAATGGCGCGGGCGCGGCATCGCCAAGCGCTTGATGGAATGCATCAAGTCCCATCCGGACCTGCAGGGTTTGAGGCGGTGGATGCTCGCGACCCGGGACGCGCACGGCCTGTACGCGCAATTCGGCTTTACCGCTATCTCCGCACCAGACCGATTCATGGAGATCCACGATCCGCACGTCTACAGTTGATAGTTGATAGTTGACGGCGAAAATGGGCGCGCTCTCATCTCATGAGGCGTTTCCTTTCGTTGTCAATCGTCGACTGCCAATTGAGTGCTCTCCCTTCGCTATCAACTATCAACTGATACGCGGTTCACACTTTCGGCTCGACCGACTGAGACAGAATTCGCACTACCGCGCCGGCCGGACCGTGGGGCTGGTGCGCGGCCGCCTATCAAGAACACCGAGACTCGACGTTGAGCGAAGCTTCGATCATCGCCCTTGCGCTCGAGGAATCCCTGCTTCGGGAATGGAGCGAGTTCCACGCGCGCATCGAACAGCAGCGTACGGCGCCTGCGACCCGGGCGCATGCGGAAGCGTTCATCGATTATTCGGGCAACGACACATTCGTCGACTCGGTCGTCGATGCGCTGAGCCTGTACTTGGCCGGCAGCAGCGATTTCGACCGCAAGTTCGGCGGTCACCTCGAGCTGATGCTGATCCAACGTGCGCGGGATGAGGACGTCAACGTCCTGAAGAAGCTCGCAATGAAATACGTTACCGACGGCGATTTGATCGGCGTGATGGGTCTGCTGCATCGCCTGCAGCTCCTTGCCGGCGATGCCCGACTGCGCGAAGTCATCGAGATCTGCGAGAACGCACTGTGCGAAGCGAAAGGCGTCGAGGACATGAATGCCTGGGCGCGTTCGATCGGCATCGAACCGCTACGGGAGTCCTGGACCTTCACGCTCAAACTCGGCTCGGCGCCGCCCAACTATTGGTTCCTGCACAAGCACGATCTGCGCCGACACGATGTCTCGCTCGACTTGTTGATCAACGACAGCCAATGGCGCATACAGGTTGCGCGCGTGGATCGCAATTACTCCGCCCAGTGGCGCGCTTCCGGCATTACGATCGACACCGACCAAACGAAACTGAAAGCCATTGCGGTCTGGCCGAAGATCTCGAATCCGCATCTCTTCCCCATCTTTGCGTCGACGCTAGCTCAGTTCCTGCGAGTCGAATGGCTGCGTTCGGCATGGATCACATCGAGCGGCGTCGAGATCGATCGAGCGCTCCTGCTGGATTGGCTGCACACTGTCGTCGACGAGCTACAACCTTGAGC
>DATCLP010000181.1:0-7738 GCA_036563855.1 Steroidobacteraceae bacterium
GACGCGTGCCTCGCGGCAACCGATCGCGGCTCGCCGCCAAATGCTTCACGTCCTGAACGTTCAGCTCGACGGACGCATGCCGCGCAAGCCGAGCGACCGCTCGCTCGACCGCCGCTGCGTCCGCCGTCGCCGCGCGCGACGGCCGCTCCGTCATGGCGTTCGTGCTCATGCGCCGCCGCGAGTGCGCCAGCCTTCGTGGTAGTGCTCGCGCGCATCGCGCGAATATGGAACCGGCGCAACTTTGACGCGTACTTCGCATTGACGATGCGGCTCGACCGTCGGTTTGCGCGTTCCGCCGTTCTCTTCGCCCCAGACGAGCGTGAGCTCCTCGCCTACGTTGATGTCTGCATCGAGCACGCCGAGCGACAATCCGCAGCGCTCGTTGTGGCTGTATCCGGTGAACATCGAAAAGCCGACGACCTTGCCGCCCTTCTTCACCGCGTCATACGACGAGGAGGCATAGTTCGCGACCGGCAAATCGAAGAACTTGTACGGCAGAGCGTTGCGGTCGGTCAGCGACGCCAGGATCTTGCCCAGATCTTCGCCGTTCCATTCGAACGTCACTTTGCGGCGCTGCGGCCGTCCGTCGCGCATCATCTTTTCGAGCGCTTCGCGGCCGATGAAGTCGTGGTCGAACTTCACGAAACCGCCGTAGCCGAGCTCGTACGGCGTCAAGTAATAGTCTTCGATGTTGTCGGATACGAAGCTGCCGCCGAGCGAGCCGCTGCCTTCATAGCCGTCCGCCGGCAGCCATTCGCGATACTTCTTCATCTTCTCGCCGGTGTAGACGGCCGGCAGCGGCGAAGGAATCCATCCCGACTCGAGCGTGTTGCTCGCATAGGTGCGCGAGCCGACGAGCACGATCCCGACATCGCGCCCCGCCTCCAGAATCGCATTGCGAATCTCGTCGCGCTCTTCGTACGGTCCCCAGATCTCGAGTCCGGGCTCGCCCGCCATGCCGTGACGCAGCGCGTTGACCTCGCGGCCTTTGATCTTGATCTTGTCGAAATTGAAGAACTTGATGTCCGGAAGCGGACCGCCGTTCAGTTTGACCAGCAGCTCAGCCGCCTTCGGACCTTGGATCTGATAGCGATAATGTCGCCGCGTCACTGCCCGGCCGTAGGGATGCGACGGCGAGCGGTCGTCGCGAATGTACTCGACGTTGAAGCCGCCGGTTTCGCAATGGAACTGCAGCCAGTTGACCGTCGGTGCGCGTCCGACGAACAGGAATTTGTCTTTCTCGAGATAGAACAGGATGCCGTCGCCGATCACATAGCCGTCGTAGCTCGTCGGCACCATTTGCTTGGCCTTGCCCGGCTCGAAGTTCTTGAAGCTGTTGACCGTCGTGTACGAGCACAGCTTCAGCGCATCCGGCCCATGGATCGTGATCTCCGCCATATGATGCGACTGATCGTAGAGCACCACCGATTCCCGCCACGCAACCTGCTCGCTGCGCCAGTTGCTGAACTCCGTCGGCACGACCGGATACACGTACGCGCCGATCTGCGAGTTGCGCAGCATCGTCACCGGATTGCCGACGCTCTGAAGCAAGCTCTCCAACGATTGCTTAGTCATGACGTGTACCTCGAATGCGAGTCGCTCGTGCGACTGTGCAACTACTTGAATATGACCGTGCGGTTGCCGTTGAGGAAGATGCGGTGCTCGACGTGCCATTTGACGGCGCGCGCGAGCACGGCGCATTCGACGTCGCGGCCGACGGCCGCGAAGTCATCGACGCTCATCGAGTGATCCACCCGTTCGACGTCCTGCTCGATGATCGGACCTTCGTCCAAATCCTCCGTGACGTAGTGCGCCGTGGCACCGATGAGCTTCACGCCGCGCGCGTGCGCTTGCTGATAAGGCTTTGCGCCCTGAAAGCTCGGCAAGAACGAGTGATGAATGTTGATCGCGCGGCCTTGAAGCTGTTGGCACACCCACGGCGAGAGAATCTGCATGTAGCGGGCAAGCACGACCAGATCGCAGCGTTCGTCTTTCACGATCTCCATGAGCCGACGTTCCTGCTGCTCCTTGTTGTCGGGCGTGACCGGCAGATGATGAAACGGAATGTCGTGATCGGCGGCGAGCCGATAGAAGTCGCGATGGTTCGAGACGATTGCGGGAATTTCGACGGGAAGCGCGCCGATCCGATAGCGATAGAGCAGATCGTTCAGACAGTGCCCGAACTTCGACACCATGATCAGCAAGCGTTGCTTCACTGCAGTGTCGTACACCTCGAAGTCCATCGAGAACGTCTGCGCCACGGACGCGAACGCATCGCGCAGCGCGGATACGGTCGTCTCCCGCTCCGAATCGAAGCTCACGCGCATGAAAAAGCGCTTGCTGTCCGGGTCGCTGAACTGCGCGCTCTCGACGATGTTGCACTCCTGCTGAAGCAGGAAGCCTGCGACGGCGGCGATGATGCCCGTCCGGTCAGGACAGGAGAGCGTGAGGATGTAGCGATGCATCACCGGGGACATGTCGGCCTCTAGGGCGTCGTGCAATTGTCGACCGCTTGCCTGAATCGAGCAACCCGATATGATCGATTTGCTGTATAAGCCATATGAATGACCCCCATGGAAGACTTCGACCTCAATCTGCTGCGCGTCCTGGTTGCGCTCGGGGAAACTCGCAGCGTCAGCAGCGCGGCGCTCAAGTTACAGCGCAGCCAGCCTGCCGTCAGCGCCTCGCTGGCCAAACTTCGCGAGTTCTTCAACGATCCGCTATTCGTACGAACCGGCAATCGCATGGAGCCGACGCCGCGCGCGACGGGTCTCATCGATTCCGCGCGTGCCCTGCTCGAGCGCGTCGGGGCGGAGATCGTCTCGGATCCGGTATTCGACCCCGCGAAAAGCACGCAACCGGTGCGAGTCGCATTGTCCGACGTCGGCGAAGTCGTCTTCCTGCCGACATTGTTGCGCGAGCTGCGTAAGGCGGCGCCGAATGTCTCGGTGCGGTCGATCAGTCTTCCGCCTGCTGAAGTCGCAAGCGGCCTCGAAGCCGGCGAGATCGATCTTGCGATCGGCTACTTTCCCGATCTCAAGAGGCACAACTTCTTTCAGCAGGGTTTGTTCGTCGATGGATTCAAGAGCCTGATACGCGCCGATCATCCGGTGACGGCACGCAGACTCACGCTCAAGCAGTTCGTCGAACTGGAGCACGCCGTCGTGCGCGCCGAGAGCCGTACTGAGGAAGTCATCGAGCGTTACTTGGCTCGCAAGAAGATTCGACGACGCGTCGTGCTCACGACTCCGCACTTTGCGAGCGCACCGATCATCGTTGCGCAGTCGGATCTCATCGTGACGATTCCCGAACCGCTCGCTCGCTACTTCTGCAGCATCTCTGCTCATGTGCGGCTCCTCGAGCTGCCGTTCGATGCGCCGCGAATCGAGCTGAAACAGTTCTGGCATCGCAAGTTTCATCACGATGCGCGGAATCGGTGGCTCAGGGCGCTGGTGTACAACGCGTTTCAGCGCCGCTGAACGCCTAGGCTGTGGACTGTAGACTGTAGGCTGCAGGACGCGCGCCTTGCGCGCCAAACCTAGTCGCGACAGGAGTTTAGTGGTCGCGTACGTCGACGACGTGGACTAGCAAGCGTCGCAGTGCGACGCTCCTTTATCTACAGCCTACAGCCTACAGCCTATGGGTAAGAACGACCCCTCCGCCTCCGAGCTGATCGATGCGCGCATTGCCGCGTTGGACGACTGGCGCGGGGAAATGCTCGCGCGGATCCGAGCGATCATCAAAGAAGCCGATCCCGAGGTTGTCGAGGAGGTGAAATGGCGCAAGCCGTCGAACTCGATGCTCGGGGTCCCGGTGTGGTCGCACGACGGGATCATCTGCACCGGCGAAACGTATAAGAATGTCGTGAAGATGACCTTCGCGAAGGGTGCCTCGCTGCCGGATCCTGCCGGACTCTTCAATGCCAGCCTCGAAGGGAACGTACGGCGTGCGATCGATTTTCGCGAGGGCGACAAGATCGACGTCAAGGCGTTGAAGGCGCTCATTCGGGCCGCCGTCGCGCTGAACACGGCAGCTCGCACTGCAAAACGACCGGGCGGAACCGGCATAAAGAGCAAGTCTGCAAAGCGGGATCGCCAGCCCGCCAAACGCGACCGCGCTAGCAAAGCTTGACAAGCCGACAGCATGAAAGATCGCGCTTCTGCAGTATGCTCAAGGCATGGCTTGATCGCGTCTTTTGGGGGTCTCCATGAATCGGCTGGTTCTCGCAATTTCGTCGGTGCTGATCGCGGCATCGGTCGCGCCTGCGGCGGCTGACAGCCCGTACAAGCCGCCTCGCACGCCCGACGGCAAACCCGATCTACAGGGCGTGTGGACGAACGTCAGTCTGACGACGCTGCTTCGCACGCCGCAGTTCAAGACCAACGTCGTTTCCGAAGAGGAAGCGGAGCGCATCGCGCGGCAGCGCGCCGCGATGATGGAGAGAAGCCTCGCGCCGACCGACCCGAATGCGCCCGCCCCTCCGAAGGGCGGCAACGTCGGCGGTTACAACTCCTTCTTCACCGACGCCGGCGAGCGGCTCGCGAAAGTCAGAGGTCAATATCGCACCACGTGGCTGCTCGAAGAGAACGGCCAGCTTCCTTACTCGGAGGAAGGCCGCCGCACGTTCCAGTCGAAGCTCACCTTCACTCGCAACAACTTCGACGGCCCCGAGGTGCGCCCGATGGCCGAACGCTGCATCGTCGGGTTCGGCTCGACCGCCGGTCCGCCGATGATCAACGTGCTCTACAACAACAATTACCAAATCGTGCAGACGGCCGATCACGTCGTCATCCACGTAGAGATGAATCACGACGCACGGATCATTCGCCTGAACGGCAAGCACGTGCATCCGAACATCCGGCCGTGGATGGGCGACTCGATCGGCTGGTGGGAAGGCGATACGCTCGTCGCCGAGACGACGAACTTCAACCCCGGCGAAGAGCTGCGCACGAACTTCGATCAGTCGTTCTACATCTCGAAGGATGCGAAGGTCATCGAGCGCTTCACGCGCATCTCGCCGACTGAAATCGAATACGAATTCGAAGTGGACGATCCGAAGACGTTCACGAAGGTCTGGCGCGGCGTGATGGTGTTCAATGCCGCGCAAGGCAACATCTACGAATACGCTTGCCACGAAGGCAATTACGCGCTACCCGGCATCCTGGCGGGTGCACGTAAAGCCGAAGAGGAAGGGAGAGAATTCGAGGGCGGCACGGAGTAGCTACGAAGTCTACCTCGAGAATATCGCGCGCCCTGCAAGTAACCCGCGCAATTCCGCTCGACCGGGCTCGCGCGACCGGCACATGCCGGCGCGCGAGCAACTCATTACTTCCAGCCGAAATTGAACGATAGCTTGAATGTCCGAGTCGGTTGCCGATAGGCCGTCTCGGTCCCGAGCGCCGGATTGGGGTTGCCCGGAATGCCTCGCCAAGTTTCGAAACGGTCGGGGTTTCTCGTGTTCAGTACGTTGAAGATATCGCCCCGCACCGTTGCGGTCAGACCCCAAAGGTCGAACTGCTTAGCAAGCGCGAGATCGAGCTGACGAAGTCCGAACGTCGTGTCGGGCTTGAAGTTCTGGAAATAGCACATGCGATCGCCCGTCACGCCCGGCGGGTTCGGCTGCACGTCGAAGCAGTTGAGCGCCTCGTATTCATACGGCGATTGCAGCGTCAGCTTCGCAGACAGCATCAGTCCCCAAGGCGCATCCCAAATCGCGGTGCTGACCAACCGGTGGCGCGGCACGCCGACCGAATTGTGCCAACCGAAACCGCTCACGTCGGGATAGTCCAACACGTAGTGCTCGTCGTTGAACGCAGCGTTCGTGCGATTCTCGCGCGCATCGGTATAGGTGTACGCGAACGTCATGGCCCACCCGGATTCGCTGGTGTACGGCTTCTCGGCGGAGAGCAACACTTGTTTCGCACGCGTCTCGATGCCGTTCTTCGCGATGATGAGCGTACCGAGCCCCGGAATACCGTTGCCCCAGGGTTGCCCGCCCCAGATCGTCCGCGGATCGTCGCGGAAGCTGCCGTCCGGATAACGATTGCCCAGCAGGAACACGATGCCGTCCTTCGACTCGATGTAGGCGAGCGTCAGCGACGTGTTCCAGTCTTGATTGCCGAACTGGAAGCGATTGCGAATCCCGAGACTGTACTGATCCGAGTACGGCACCTTGAGGTCGTTGTGGATCAAATTGATCTCGCGGCCGAGATTGGGATTGGCAGCGACGAGCGCCTCGAGGTTTGCGCGATCGAAATACGCCGGATCCCATTCGATGCAGTCGCCCTCGCCGACGACGCACTCGTGACCCGGAATGTTGAAGCGGCGCACGTAGCGCGGGAACGTGCCTTTCGAGCGCTCGAGCGCAAGGTAATCGAATACGTTGCGATCGTAAGCGCGGCCTGCACCGCCGAACAGCACGAAGCGCTCGTTGCCGCTGAAGTCGTAGGAGAAGCCGAGCCGCGGCTGAATCGCCCCGTCGAATGCGTCGCGGTTGTTGCCGGTGCTGATGTATTCGGTGATGTCGATGCCGCCTAGCGCGAGCGTCTGCGCGTACGTCTGTCCCGCGGGCGCATTCGGATCCTGCGAATAGATCGCGTCGACGACGTGCTGCGGAGTCACGAAGTCGAGGTAGCTGGGCGTTTCCTCGTAATCCCAACGCACACCGAGATTCAGCAACAGCCGATCGGTCACCTCCCAGTCGTCCTGCACATAGATGCCGAACTGCTTGTTGCGCGACTTCACGTTGCGCTCCGGCACGCCCGGCAAGATGGCGCCGAACTCGACTCGATACGGAGTGTTCAGATCGCCGAACACGTCGTAGAAGAATTGCGGGTTGTAAGGCTGTTGCTCGAACGCGTTGATCTCGACCTGCTTGTACTTCACGCCGGTCTTGATGATGTGCTCGCCGTACCAGTCGAACGCGGTGAACGTGAGATCGTTCTGGAACGACCAGCCGCGTTGACCTTTGTCCTGGTAGTCCTCGCCGCCGCCTAGATTGAGGATGATGCGATCCTGCGAACCGGCGGTGAGCCGGTATCCCGGCGCGAGCGTAACCGGACGCGGATTGAAGCTTGCATCCTCGTAGGTCAGATGCATGTCGTTCAGGAAACGCGTACCGGTGTACTGGTAGCGCAGATCGAAACGTTGCTCCTCGTTGTCCTTCGTGCTGGCGAATTCTCTAGTGCTTTGATTGCCGATGTTTTGCAGCTCGCTCTCGTCACGGACCTTCGCCGTGAACTCGATCAAGTGATTGTCGCCGACCAGCCAATCGATCTTGCCGAAGAACAGGTCCTCTTCGAACGGCGCGCTCACTACGCCGAGGTAGCGCGCCAAGTCGCCTGCATCCGCAGATGAGATACCCTGACCGAGCGTCACCGTCTGCGGCGTCTCGAACTCCTTGCGCTCGTAGGTCAAGAAGAAATGCATGCGATCGCGGATGATCGGGCCGCCGATGCCGATGCCGTATTGCTCCTGCTCGGATTCGGCTTTCCTGCCGGTCCGAAGCTCGATCGGATCTGCAGCACGCCAGCTCTCGGTCGTGCGATCCCAGAATGCATCGACTTCGAATTCGTTGGTGCCGGACCGCGTCACAGCCACGACGGCCGCACTGCTCAGCTGGTCGTACTCGGCCTTGTAGTTAGACGTGATGACTTTGTATTCGCCGATGCCGAGCTGCGGGAATGGGTTGCCGCGCGAAAGCGTCTGGCCGCTCACGCCGCCGCGCAGTACATAGTTC
>DATCLP010000182.1:0-13950 GCA_036563855.1 Steroidobacteraceae bacterium
CGCAATTGCGCGAAGTGACGGAGGAGGCTTGAGTCGATGGCACCGCGCAGCGAACGATTGGCCCCCGTGCAGCACGTCGTCGACAACGCCGAGCGGCGGTTGGCGCAGAGCGTCGCTTCCATCGAGCGTCGACTCGCCGAAGCGGATGGCAAGCTCATCGAGCTCATGCGTTATCGAAGCGAGTACGAGCAGCAGTTCGCTGCGCGCGCTTCGGGCGGCATCGGTGTCGCAGAGCTGCGGGACTATCAAGCGTTCCTTGCGCGGCTCAACGAAGCCATTCGCCAGCAGCAGGCCGTTGTCTATCGAATCCGCGCCGAGCGCGATGCGGAACGCGCGCGCTGGCAAGCTGCAGCGCAACGGGCCGAGGCGGTCGGCAATCTCGTCGAACGGTGGCAAGTCGAAGAGCGCCGGGTCGCCGATCGGCGCGAACAGCGCGAGATCGATGAGCGCGCCCAACGCATACGGAAGCTAGAGCTATGAACATGCCAAACGCCGGCGCGGCACTGATGCCGAAGGCACAGTCCGCAACTCTTCATCCTGCGGCAGATCGCGAGATCGGCTCGGGCGAACCTGCGGGAGATTTCCTGTTGGCGCTGGCTCAGATGATTGCTGCAAGTCTGCCGACAACGCCGGCAGAGTCGACAGCGAACGTAGGAATACAAGACGAAGAGCAGGATTCGACGACGGACAGCGAAGCGTCGAACTTGCTACCTGCCGCGCCATTCGTATGGCCGTTTGCCGGCGACGCATCGGAACACGCGATGTCACTCGGCAACGACGGCGACGATCCATTGGCCATGCTCGGTTTGCCGCGGCGAGGCGAGAGCATCGTGCGCGATGCGGTGAATGTGCAAGCTTCGACCAGCTCGTTGGCTCAGAGCGACGAAGAGCCGACGCTCGAAGCATTGTCGACCGAAAACGTTTCGCCGATGACGACGGCAGAAGCGATGTCGCATCGCCCATCGGCAGATATGGCGCCTCACGCGCGGCCGCTGCAGTCTCACGTCGGAACGCAGGCCTGGGCCGATGAGCTCGGCTCGCGCGTCACGATGATGGTGGAACGCGGACAACACACGGCGTCGCTACGCTTGTCGCCCGAGCATCTGGGCCCGCTCGAGATTCGCATCTCCACACGCGAAGACCAAGTCTCCGTGTGGTTCGGTGCGGCGCACGCCGATACGCGTGCTGCGATCGAGCACGCGCTCCCGCGGCTTCGCGAGATGTTCGAAGCGCAAGGCATGTCGCTCGCCGATGCGGGCGTCTTCCACGAAGCGCCGAAACAGCAGCAACCTTCTTGGTCCCCCTCGAATGCTTCGAGCGTAGAGCCGAACGCAGCGGAAGCGGAAACGGAGGTGGTTCGAGTTCGGTTGGGGCTGGTGGATATGTACGCCTAAAAGGTCGGAGCTCGCGGCCTGGGGCGTGGGGCTGGCCGAGACCCATACGAACGTCCGAAAACCTTCCAGCCTCTTAGATTCTCATTTGCACGATGCACGAACGCCGTGTGGTGCATGGATGCGGCAGCAGTCGCTCTCAACGAGAGGCAATCGCAGCTCGCTTCGCGGATCTCCTCTTACTAATAGAGGGGAATGTCTACGTGCCGGCAAGTTGGCTCAGCCCCGAGCCTTGAACCTCGCGACGCCGCGTGCGCGGCGTCACACTCCGCGCGCCAACTTTCTGTCGCGCCGAATTTCGTGTGCTGCAAGTCACACTGCGATTTTTTCGATTTCTCCTTGCGCAATAGCAGCTTACGCATGTCGCACCGAGCATGGCATGTGCCTTGCTAGATCACGTGCGCGAAAGATCACTGAAGCCTGTTGAGGTTGTTGTCGATGGCCGATTCGAAGACCGCCGCGGCTGACGAGGGAGTGCCGCCGGCGCCTAAGAGATCGATCCTGGGGACGATTGCAATCATCTTCGCGGCGCTCATTGCCGGCGGCGCGGGCGCTTACTTCGTCGCCAAGCCGGCCTCGGGCGTAACCGAGGAATCGAAGCAGTCCCAGAGCAAGCGCATGCCGAAGGCTCCGGCGCAGTTCGTGGAGCTCGATCCGCCGTTCGTCGTCAATTTCGAAGCGAAGGGTCTGGTGCGCTTTCTGCAGGTCTCGGTCGAGGTGATGACGCGAGACGACCAGACGCTCGAGCTGATCAAGAAGCTCGATCCGATCATCCGTAACGATCTCATCCTGCTGTTCGCCAATCAGAGCTACGAAACGATCAGTACGCGCGAAGGGAAGGAGCAGCTTCGCGCCGAGGCGCTTCGCGTTGTCGCCGATGTCGTCGAGTCGGAGGGCGGCGACGGCAAGCAGGTCGAGCAGTTGTACTTCACATCGTTCGTCATGCAGTGAAGACCGCGTAACCGATCGCACATCGACTCTCATGAGCAACGACATACTCAGCCAAGAAGAAATCGACGCCTTGTTGCACGGCGTCGATTCGGGCGCGGTCAGCACACAGGACGCTCCGGCGCCCGGCGAAGTACGCAAGTACGATTTCGCGAATCAAGTACGGATCGTGCGCGGGCGCATGCCGACGCTCGAGATGATCAACGAGCGCTTTGCCCGGCTTTTCAGAACGAGTTTGTTCAACATGCTGCGCCGTACGCCGGAAGTGGCGGTCGCGCCGATCAAGATGCAAAAGTTCAGCGAGTACGTGCACACGCTGCACGTGCCGACGAGCTTGAATCTGGTCAAGGTGTTGCCGCTGCGCGGAACTGCGCTCGTCGTGCTCGATCCGAAGTTCGTGTTCACCGTCGTGGACAACTTCTTCGGCGGTAACGGCCGGTTCACGAAGATCGAAGGCCGGGAGTTCACGGCCACGGAAACCCGCGTCATTCACATGCTGCTCAAGCACATCTTCGCCGATGCGAAGGAAGCCTGGTCGAACGTCGCGCGGATCGACATCGAATACTTGAACTCCGAGATCAACCCGCATTTCGCGAACATCGTGAGCCCGACGGAGATCGTCGTCGTCACGAGCTTCCACGTGGAACTCGACGGCGGCGGCGGCGACGTGCACATCACGATGCCGTACTCGATGATCGAGCCGCTGCGCGAGTTGCTCGATGCCGGCGTGGCGAGCGACCGGGTCGAGCACGACGAACGCTGGATGCAGGCGCTCAAGGAAGAGATCGAAGACGCGGAGGTGGAGTTGACGACGGTTCTCTGCCGCAGCCGCATCACGATGCAGCAGCTCATCGAGATGAAGCCCGGCGACATTCTGCCCTGCGACTTCAACGGTCGCGCAACCATCATGGCGGAAGACGTGCCGATCTTCCGCGGCACGTTCGGGGTCTCGCGCGGTCAGCAGGCCGTGCAGATCGAAGAACGCGTCGCGCGCCACAAGCCGAAAGTGTTGGATTCGTTGCTAGCGCTGAAACCCTGATCGACCACCCACGGATACCCATATGAGCACCAAAACCGATGCGCGCGCCGCGCAGTTCAACGACCTGCAGGAAAGCGCCGCTCCCGAAGCCAAACGGGACGTCAACCTGGACGTTATTCTCGACGTGCCGGTCACGCTTTCGATGGAAGTGGGCCGCACGCGGATTCCGATTCGCAATCTGTTGCAACTCAATCAAGGCTCGGTCGTCGAGCTCGACCGCGAGGCAGGCGAGCCGCTCGACGTGTTCGTGAACGGCACGCTCATCGCGCACGGCGAAGTCGTCGTCGTGAACGAGAAGTTCGGCATTCGTCTGACGGACGTGATTTCGCCCGCCGAACGGATCAGGAAGCTGAAGTAGGCACGCCGGCAAGCGCACGGGATCGTCGTGCATTGTTTGTCGTAGGGCAGGAGAGCTGGCGGGTGAGCGACCGGACAACGAAGCGGATGCGGGCTGCGCATGCAGCAGGGGCAATCCTGCTCGCAATGCTGTCGCTTTCGGTCGCGTATGCCGCTGAAGGCGAGAAAACGTTCGCCGCCCCGCAGGCTGTCGAGCGAGTCGCAACGCCCGGCGCCGGCAGTCTCGTTCAAGTCACCGTTTCGCTCGTCTTGGTGCTCGGTGCGGTCTTCGCGGCCGCGTGGGTCATGCGGCGGCTTCGAACCTTCGGCCGCTTCGGATCGGGTCCCATCGAAATCGTCGCGGATGTAGCGATCGGCGCAAGGGAACGCGCAGTGCTCGTGCAGGTCGGAGGCAAGCAACTGTTGCTCGGCGTAGCGCCCGGTCGCGTCAGCACGTTGCACGTGCTCGACGAGCCTGTACGCATCGAACGTCCGGGCGCTTCGACGAGCCTGGGTTCCGCAGAGGCCGCGCAAAAAGTCGATTTCAAGTCGATCCTGAAACGGAGTCTCGGACTGTGATGCGCGAAGGAGAGACTTCGCTTCGCAGAGTTTCTGTGCGCCGAATGGCGATTGCAGCGTTCGCGGCGCTGCCGCTTCTGCTGATCTCGTTCGGCGCGCTCGCGCAGGGCATTCCAGCAGTGACCGTCACGTCGGGCGAGGGCGGCGGACAGACGTACTCGCTGACGCTCCAAGTTCTCCTCTTGATGACGGCAGTCACGCTGCTGCCCGGCATCGTGCTGATGATGACCGCCTTCACGCGCATCGTGATCGTGCTTGCGATCCTGCGTCAGGCACTCGGTGCCGGGCAGGCGCCGCCGAATCAGGTGCTCATCGGGCTGGCGCTGTTCATGACGCTGTTCGTGATGGGACCGGTGGTCGATCGCATCAATACCGAGGCCGTGCAGCCGTACATGGCCGGCACGATCGATGCGACGACGGCGATGAATCGCAGCGTCGAGCCGCTCAAACGTTTCATGCTCGAGCAGACGCGCGAGAGCGACATCGCGACCTTCGTGCGTATTTCGGGCGGTGATGGTTTCGAGAAGCCGGAAGACGTGCCGCTTCGCATCCTGGTACCTGCATTCGCTACGAGCGAGCTCAAGACGGCATTTCAAATCGGCTTCTTGCTGTTCATTCCGTTCGTGATCATCGATCTCGTCGTCGCGAGCGTGCTCATGTCGATGGGCATGATGATGCTCTCGCCGGTGCTGATTTCGCTGCCGTTCAAGCTGATGCTCTTCGTTCTCGTCGACGGCTGGGCATTGGTGATGACGTCGTTGGCGGGAAGCTTCTACACCTAGAGGGCGTGGGGCGTGAGTTCTTGGCGTTGGATATGCAGACACTGGTGTTTGTAATGTCGACTCATCTGCACGATGAAGTCGCTCATCCCTTCTTTGCCGGCGCCCAGATCCTTGCGGCCGTCGCCTGTTGCTTGTCGCCCGTTTCCTAAGTCCCGAGCCCCAGGCCCCTCGCCCCGAGCCCATTTCCTTCAGCCTACAGCCTACAGCCTAAATGACTCCCGAAACCGTCATGACCCTTGCCCAGCGTGCGCTCGAGATCACGATGATGCTCGCCGCGCCTCTGCTGCTGTCCGCCTTGCTGATCGGTCTGCTCGTCGGCGTGTTTCAAGCAGCCACGCAGATCAATGAAATGACGCTCTCGTTCATCCCGAAGCTGATCGGAATGGCGGTCGCGCTGCTCATTGCAGGCTCATGGATGTTGAAGGTCATCGTCGGCTACACGCGGGAGTTGTTCGAGGCGATACCGGGGTTGATTGGATGAGGACGAGCGACGAGCGACGGTCAACGCGCGCTGCGCGCTTCTCCTGCGGCCTTCAGTCTTTCGTGGAGGCGACAGGCGACAGGCTACAGGCGACAGCCAACGCGCTGCGCGCTTCTTCCTTCAGCTTTCAGCCTTCAGCCTTCAGCCTATGCTGTCGCTGACCACCGGACAGCTCGAAGCATGGCTGGCCATGTACATCTGGCCGTTCTTCCGGATCGGCGCGTGTTTCATGGTCGCGCCGATCTTCGGTGCGCAGTTCGTGCCGGCGCGAGTGCGTTTGTTGCTCGCCGGTGCGGTGACTCTGATCGTTGCGCCGCTCGTCCCTCCGAGCAATGTCGTGCCGTTCTCGCTCGAAGGAGCGATCGTCACGGTTCAGCAGATCATCATCGGCGTTGCGCTCGGATTTACGTTGCAGCTCATCTTCGATGCGCTTGCGCTCGGCGGGCAGCTGCTGTCGAACTCGATGGGTCTTGGGTTCGCGTTCAACGTCGATCCCATGCGCGGCACGAGCACGCCTGCGCTCGGACAGCTGTACATGCTGCTCGTGACGCTTACGTTCTTGGCGATCAACGGCCATTTGGTGTTCATCGAGGTCATCGCGACCGGATTTTCGACGCTGCCCGTCGGCGTGGCCGGATTCGAACGGGATTTGATTTGGACGATCGCGCTGTGGGGGTCGCAGCTCTTTCTCGGTGCCCTGATGGTGGCCTTACCTGGAATGACGGCGCTGCTCGTCGTCAATCTGTCGTTCGGCGTCATGAGCCGCGCGGCACCGACCTTGAACTTGTTCGCGATCGGATTCCCCGTGTCGCTCATCTTCGGGCTCGTGATCGTCTATGCAGGCCTGCCTTCCGTCCAGGCTGCGTTCGTCGATTCGATCGGCGAGGCGTTCGGATTCCTGCGGACGTTGTTGGGAGCGGGCGCGTGATGCGGCCACGGGCGACAGGCTACAGGCGACAGGCGACAGCAAACGCGCTGCGCGTTTCGACCTACGGCCTACAGCCTACAGCCTACAGCCTGCTTGGAGACTGCCATGGCTGAAAACCACGACGGCCAGGAACGTACCGAACAGGCAACTCCGAAGCGGCGCGAGGAAGCTCGCCGCCGCGGCCAAATTCCACGTTCGAGAGAGCTGAGTACGGCAGCCGTGGTGATGACCGGCGGTTGTGCGTTGTATGCGCTCGGTGGTCAGCTCGGCGCTGGCTTGCACGGCATGATGACGAAGGGCTTGCTCGTTTCGCGCGAGCAGGCGCTCGATGATGCGCGGATGGTGCCGGCGTTCGCCACGGCGGCGCTGGATACGTTGCTCGCCTGTGCGCCGTTGTTCGGCTTGATCGTGGTCGCAGCGCTTATCGCGCCGCTCGCGCTGGGCGGATGGAACTTCAGCACCCAAGCGTTGCAGCCGCAGTTCAGCCGCATGAATCCGATCGCGGGCCTGAAGAGAATGTTCGCTCCGCGAAGTCTCGTAGAGCTCGGCAAGGGTTTCGCGAAGTTCGGCGTGGTGGCCCTGCTTGCAGTGCTCGTTCTGTGGAACGAGGCGAGCGAGCTCTTGGCACTCGGCCGCGAATCCGCGCTCGGTGCAATCGTTCATGCAGCGCGGCTGACCGGTCAGGGCTTGATTGTCGTGTCCGCAGGCCTGCTCATCATCGCCGCCGTCGACGTGCCGTATCAGCTCTGGCAATACGCCAAGCAGTTGAAAATGACGCGCGAGGAGATTCGCCAGGAGCTGAAAGAAACCGAAGGCTCGCCCGAAGTGAAGAGCCGTATCCGCCAGGTACAGCAACAGCTTGCACGTCAACGCATGATGCAGCAGGTGCCGAAGGCGGACGTCGTCGTCACGAACCCGACGCACTTCGCAGTGGCATTGCGGTACGACGAGCGCCGCATGCGCGCGCCGATCGTCGTTGCGAAAGGCGTCGATGCAATCGCGGCGCGCATCCGCGAAGTCGCGACCGAGCACGGCGTACCGCTGTTCGAAGCGCCGCCGCTGGCGCGCGTTCTGTATCGAAACGTCGATATCGGCGACGAGATTCCGGCGAATCTCTACGTGGCCGTCGCGCAAGTTCTCACATATGTGTACCAGCTCAAGGCGGCCGCAAAAGCGGGCATGGCGCCGCCGGAGAAACCGGCCGTCGACGTGCCCGAGGATTCAGGGAGACCCTGAAACCCTCATCTCCAAAGTGTGAGCGACTTCCGGCGCTCCCCCTGGGTCGTGGCCCGTCAGTTGCACCTATCTAGACGCGTCAATGTGTCGACGCGCGAACGATAGGTCCAAGCGATGGGTGCAAGAACGGTAAACGGCATGGCGCAGAGGGCGGCGAACGGGCCGCTGTCCGCGCACGTAGCACGCATCGCTATCGGTGGACCCGCGCTCGGGATCTAACCGCACCATGGCGACGCTCGCGCAACCGCTCACTCTCGGCAACGTGCTGCGCTCCGGCATCGGGGTGCCGCTCGGCGTGCTGGCGTTGCTCGCGATGATCGTGCTGCCGCTGCCGCCGCTGGCGCTCGATGTGCTCTTCACGTTCAACATCGCGCTGTCGCTCGTGGTCGTGCTCGCGGTGTTCTACGTGTTGCGTCCGCTCGATTTCGGCGTGTTCCCGACGGTGTTGCTGCTCGCGACACTGCTGCGGCTTGCGTTGAACGTGGCTTCGACGCGCGTCGTGCTGCTCAACGGCCATACGGGTACGGGTGCGGCCGGCCATGTCATCGAGTCGTTCGGCGAGTTCGTGATCGGCGGCAACTACACCGTCGGCATCATCGTGTTCGCGATCCTGACGATCATCAATTTCATCGTTGTGACGAAAGGCGCCGGCCGCGTTTCCGAGGTCACCGCGCGATTCACTTTGGATGCGATGCCCGGTAAGCAGATGGCCATCGATGCCGACCTGAACGCTGGACTCATCACGCAAGAAGAAGCGCGTGCGCGCCGCGCAGAGATTCGTCAGGAGGCGGATTTCTACGGCTCGATGGACGGCGCGAGCAAGTTCGTACGGGGCGACGCGATCGCGGGCATCTTGATCCTGATCATCAATCTGATCGGCGGCATCAGCATCGGAACGATGGCGCACGACATGTCGTTGTCCGAGGCCGCGCAAACCTATGCGCTGCTGACGATCGGCGACGGGCTCGTCGCGCAAATCCCCGCATTGCTGCTGTCGACTGCTGTCGCAATCATCGTCACGCGGATGTCGGGCGCGCAGGATATGGGCGGCGAGCTGCAGAGGCAGCTCTTCGGTCATCCGCGGGCGCTAGCGATCGCAGGCGCACTGCTCGGCCTGATGGGCTTGATTCCCGGCATGCCCAATCTCGCATTCCTTCTCATGGCGGGATTGTGCGGGCTAGCTGCGTGGGGCTTGCAGAAGCGTGCGCAAGCAGCCGCGGAGGCGCCGCAAGCAGAAACGCCGGCGCCGACAGAAGCTCCGACGACTCCGGCGCTCGAACAACGCGAGCTCACGTGGGACGACGTGCAGCCCGTGGATGTCATCGGGCTCGAGGTCGGTTATCGGCTCGTGCCGCTGGTCGACAAGGCGCAAGGCGGCGACTTGCTCGCGCGCATCAAGGGCGTGCGTCGCAAGCTCACTCAAGATCTCGGGTTCCTCGTCCAAGCTGTGCACATCCGCGACAATCTCGATCTCGCGCCGAATGCATATCGCATCAACCTTGCCGGCGTGCCGGTTGGCGAGGGCACGATCTATCCGGAGCGCGAGCTCGCCATCAATCCGGGCAAGGTCTTCGGAAAGGTTTCGGGCATCGAGACGCGCGATCCTGCATTCGGCATGGAAGCCGTGTGGATCGAGCCTGCCTCGCGCGATCACGCACAGACGCTAGGGTATACGGTCGTCGATGCGAGCACCGTCATCGCAACGCACCTGAGCCACATCATCCAAACGCATGCGCACGAGCTGCTCGGTCACGAAGAGGTCCAGCAGCTCCTCAATACGCTCGCGAAGACGACGCCGAAGCTCGTCGAGGACCTCAACAAACTCTTGCCGCTCGGTACGGTCGTGCGCGTTCTGCAGGGCTTGCTCGCCGAGCGGGTGCCGATACGCAACATGCGCACGATCGTCGAGACACTCGCCGAGCATGCGACGCGTACTCAGGACGCAGCGCAGCTTCAAGCGCACGTGCGAGTCGCGCTCGGACGCCAGATCGTGCAGGACATCGCGGGCATGAATGCCGAGCTGCCCGTCATCACGCTCGAACCGGATCTCGAGCAACTGCTAACCAACTCGCTCGCCGGCACGAACGCCGCAACGCCGGGTCTCGAGCCGGGTCTTGCCGAGCGCATGCAACAGCGCCTGGCCGAAGCCGCGCAGCGTCAAGAGCTCTCCGGCGAGCCGGCAGTGCTGCTCGTGCCGCCGCAGCTTCGCGCAACGCTTGCTCGATTCATGCGATCGACCGTGCCGAACATGCACGTGCTCGCGTGGAACGAGATCCCGGACAACCGCAAGGTGAGATTGGTGACGGCGGTGGGGAGATGAGTGAGAGGGCATGGGGCGCGAGGCTTGAAGCTTGGGAAAGAAGGGCAACGGACAACGGTAAGCAACAAAGTGTTGAGACGTGACGTGA
Organism: Steroidobacteraceae bacterium; assembly: GCA_036563855.1. Lineage (GTDB taxonomy): Bacteria > Pseudomonadota > Gammaproteobacteria > Steroidobacterales > Steroidobacteraceae > Steroidobacter. The sequence goes on from DATCLP010000182.1 coordinate 10,129, forward strand.
CTATGAGTGCGAGAGCTTTTCGATCGCTGAGGCGTGTAATGAAGCGGCACGGCAGTCTCCGGCCCCGCGCCCCGAGTCCCAAGCCCCGCGCCCTCTCGGAGATCTGCGCATGAAGATCAAACACTACCGCGCTCCCGATATGCGTACTGCGCTCAAGCAAGTGCGCGAAGCTCAAGGACCGGACGCAGTCATTCTTTCGAGCCGCCGCATCGACGGCGGAGTCGAAGTCGTCGCTGCGATCGATTACGAAGAAGCCGAGAAGGGCTCGGGGCTCGGGGCGTGGGGCTCGGAGCCGACCTCATCTGATACAGCATCGCGTAACGCTTTCGATCCGGATGTATCGGATGGTGCGCAAGAAGACTCTTTTTCTTCTTCTGGCGGCGCACGTTATGGGTCCCAAGCCCCAAGGCCCAAGCCGCGTGCCTTTGAGGACTTGGTCCTGGACGACTCTCCCTCCGACATCAACGAAGAGCTACGCATGCTCCGTCGCATGCTCGAAACGCAGCTTGCGACATTGGCATGGAACGATCTGACCCGGCGGGCGCCGATTCAAACCGAGCTGCTGAAGAGTCTGAGCACGCTCGGGCTGGGCCACGATCTGTGTACCGAGCTCGTGGCTCAGCTGCCCTCGAAGCTCGAATTCGCCGAAGCGCAGCGGCTCGCGCTAGCGATGGTTGCGCGGCGTATCAACGTGATGGACGAGCGTTGGCTCGATAGGGGCGGTGTCGTCGCGCTCGTCGGTCCGACCGGCGTCGGCAAGACGACTCTGCTCGCGAAGCTCGCGGCCCGTTGGGTACTGCGTCATGGTGCGCGCCAGCTTGCGCTGATTACGACCGACTGCGTGCGCATCGGAGCGCAAGAGCAGATTCACACGCTCGGCCGTCTGCTCGGCGCGCCCGCTTATGCCGTCGAGAGCGCCGCGGAGCTCGCCGATCTCATCGATCGGCTCGATGACCGCAGGCTCGTTCTCATCGATACGGCCGGCATGGGACAGCGCGATTCGAGTCTCGCCAAGGAGCTTGCGACGCTCGTCGCTGCGAGCGAGCGCATGGAGACGTGCCTCGTGATGTCCGCGGCCGCGCAAGCCGGTGCGATCGAAGAAACTTTCGCGCTTTTTGCGGCCGCAAAGCCGACGAGCTGCGTGTTCACGAAGCTCGATGAAGCGACGAGCCTCGGCGGTGCGATTTCCACGCTCGTGCGCACGAATCTGCCGCTCGCCTACATCAGCGACGGCCAGCGAGTTCCCGAAGACTTGAGCCAGGCGCGTGCGCATCAGTTGGTCGCGCGCGCCGTCGAGCTGTCGCGCAAGTCCGGTGCGACCGCCGATGAGGATTTGTTACGCCGACGATTCGGTGCGGTCGCGCACGCGTTGGCGTAAGCATCTGAGCATTCGTTCGAAGGGTAGATCATGGAATCAACACAAGCAGCGAGCCTGAAGCGCGTGACGAGCCCGGGTCCGGTTCAAGTCATCGCGGTGACCGGCGGAAAGGGCGGAGTAGGCAAAACGAGCGTTGCAGTGAATCTCGCAACCGCGCTGGCGAGCGTCGGACGTCGCGCGATGCTGCTCGACGGCGACTTGGGGCTGGCGAACGTAGACGTGCTCCTCGGTTTGTCGCCCAGGTACACGATGGCGCACGTGCTCTCCGGCGAGCGCTCGCTGGAGGAGATCATCGTCGAATCTCCGCAAGGCATTCAGGTCGTGCCCGGAGCTTCGGGCGTTGCGGATCTGGCGAATCTGTCGGCAGCCGGTCATCTGAGCTTGGTTCAAGCCTTCAGCTCGTTGAGCACGCGCGTCGACGTCCTCATCGTCGACACGGCAGCCGGGATCGCGCACAGCGTCGTGCAGTTCTCGCAGGCCGCGCAGCACGTGCTGATCGTCGTCTGCGACGAGCCGGCATCTCTCACGGACGCTTATGCGCTCGTCAAGGTGCTGAGCCGCCACCATCGTGTGACACACTTCCGGGTCGTTGCGAACATGGTGCGCACGCCCGGCGACGGCGAGATTCTGTTTCAAAAGCTGCAGCGCGTTACGTCCAAATTCCTGGATGTGACGCTCGAGTACGTTGGGGAAATCCCTGAAGACCCTTACTTGCGACGCTCGATTCGTGAACAGCGTCCCGTTGTTGCGGCGTTTCCGGCGTGCCCGTCGAGCCGGGCATTCAAGAAACTGGCGCTGAAGGCCGATAAGTGGCCTGTACCCGAGGGCCCGCGCGGCAACCTCGAGTTCTTCGTCGAACGGCTGGTGCGCAGGCCGCAGGCACGGCTGGAGGTCGTGAAGTGAGCGTGGGTGCCTATGCCGCCCGGCGCTCGAACCGGGAGACCGAAGCACTGGTGATGCGACACGCCGAGTTGGTGAAGCGCATCGCCTATCACCTCGCGGGACGATTGCCTGCGTCGGTCGAAGTGGCCGACCTGATTCAGGCAGGAATGCTGGGCTTGCTCGAAGCGGCCTCGAACTACACCGCGGATCGCGGCGCGAGCTTCGAGACCTACGCGGGCATCCGGATTCGAGGCGCGATGCTGGATGCATTGCGCAAGCTCGATTGGGCGCCGCGCTCGGTGCATCGAAAAGCACGGGCCGCAGCGCAGGCGATACGCGAGATCGAGGCCGAATTCGGCCGCGAGGCGCGCGACGGTGAGATCGCCGAGCGTTTGGGCGTGACGCTCGAGGAGTATCACAAGATCGCGCACGATGCGGTGAGCTGCAGGATTTCGAGTCTCGACGATACGAACGGCGACGACGACTCGCTCCTGGGTCGCATCGAGGACGAGAACGCCGATCCGTTCGCCGATGCGAGCGACGAGGGTTTTCGCGAAGCACTGGCGAAGGCGATCAAGGAGCTGCCGGAGCGCGAACGCCTGGTGATGTCGTTGTACTACGACGAGGAGCTGAACCTGAAGGAGATTGGTGCAGTGCTGAAGGTGACAGAGTCGCGGGTCTGTCAGTTGCACGGTCAGGCGCTGATGCGATTGAAGGCGCGACTGGCAGATTGGCGGGATCGGCTCGACTGAGTCGTGCGCCACGCGATGAGAGGAGTGGGGTTGTGAGCAAAGACATGAAGTTTCTGATCGTCGACGACTTCTCGACGATGCGTCGCATCATCAAGAACTTGTTGAACGATCTCGGCTACGCGAACGTCACCGAGGCCGACGACGGTACGACGGCGCTCCCGATGCTGAAGTCGGGCAACTTCGATTTCCTCATCACCGACTGGAACATGCCGGGCATGCCCGGTCTCGAGCTGCTCAAGGCAGTGCGCGCCGATCCCAAGCTGGCGAAGCTTCCCGTGCTCATGCTCACGGCCGAAGCGAAGCGCGAGCAGATCATCGAGGCGGCACAAGCCGGCGTGAACGGCTACGTAATCAAACCGTTCACCGCGGTCACGCTCAAGGAGAAGATCGACAAGATCCTCGAGCAGCGCGCGAACGCGGCGTGAGGAAAGGGCGCCCAGCGCCCGAGGTAATCGACAATGACAACGTCAATCTCCTCACTGCGCGATGAGTACGGTCCGCTCGTCGCAGCGATGAGCGATGCGCTCGCTGCGGGCGACCAGGCGCTCTTCCACGCACACCTCGATGCGCTCGTGCATCGCCGGGAGGCGGATCTATTCAAAGAGCTGCGCAAGCTGACGACCGACCTGCAAGCGGCGCTCGAGCGGTTTCGCATCGATTCGCGGCTGGTCGACCTGGCCGAGAAAGAAGTGCCGAACGCCAAGCACCGGCTCGATCACGTGTTGAGGCTCACCGACGAAGCGGCGCATCGCACGATGGATCTCGTGGAAGAGTGCAGACCGCTCGCCGATCGCGCGGCCAAACAGGCCG
>DATCLP010000183.1:0-1948 GCA_036563855.1 Steroidobacteraceae bacterium
GCGAGTTTTCGATGTTCGTGCGCGGAAGGTGGCTCCCCGGGCCGGATTCGAACCAGCGACCAACGGATTAACAGTCCGTCGCTCTACCACTGAGCTACCGGGGAACAGGCGGGAGCTTCGCGAAGGCGCGCGATTTTGCGGAAACGCGTCCGGAAGTGTCAAGGAACGCGGGTCGCGATTCGAAGATGTACGTCCTTCTGCGCGCTGTTTCTTGCTGTCGCCTGTAACTTGTTGCCTCTGTCGTCGCTTCCCGGGCCCCCAAGCCTCGCGCCCTTATTGACTCCACCGATGCGCGTTCCGTCGGGCGACGCCCACGAGAATGCGTTCGACACGCCAGGTACTGGTATCGAGTTGTTTGGCCGCGTGGGCTGGAGTCATTCCGCGTCGGGCGACCATATTCCAGACTTGGACCGCGTAGCGGGAGGGAGGGCGAATCTGTCTGCCTTGCATGGCGATTCCATGAGTGCATTTTTCGATGGCGCGGCACGTTATCCCCGCGGTGCGGCGCGATCGCTCGGATGAGCACGGAATCCCCGATTAGGCGCGGCCTTAAGACGCTGTCGGACCTTGTTGCAGGCGCGCAGTCACGTTCCTTTAGGCCGCTTGCGCTTCCTTCAGCACGCGCTCCATTCGACGCAGGGCTTCTTCGAGCGTCTCCATGCTGCAGGCAAACGAGAGGCGCATGTGTCCGGGCGCGCCGAAGCCGCTGCCTGGAACGACTGCGACCCCGCCGTGCAGCAATTGCTCGGCGAATGCGTTGTCGTCCTTCACGCCCATGATGTGCATCGCTCGTTCGATGTTGGCGAACGCATAGAACGTTCCGGCGCCCGGCAGGCACGAAACACCAGGGAGTTTGTTGAGCCCCTCGACGAGGAAATCGTGGCGCCGCTTGAACTGCTCGTTCATCTGCCGAACGCACGTTTGATCGCCGTTCAATGCAGCAACTGCAGCCTTCTGCGCGATCGAAGATGCGTTCGAGGTGCTTTGGCCTTGGATCGTCGCCATCGCGGTGACGATTTCCGTCGGGCCGCCGCAGTAGCCGATCCGCCAACCGGTCATTGCATAAGCCTTCGAAACGCCGTTCACGGTGATCGTACGCTCGTAGAGCTCGGGGCAGACAGCCGCAAAGCTCGCAAAGGGCTCGTCCGCCCAATAGATGTGCTCATAGATATCGTCGGTGCAAATCGCGACGTTCGGGTGGCGAGCGAGCACGTCTCCGAATGCCCGAAGCTCTGCGCGCGTGTAGGCCGCGCCGGTCGGATTGCTGGGGCTATTCAATATGAAGAGCCGCGTCTTCGGCGTAATGGCGAGCTCGAGCTGAGCAGGTGTGATCTTGTAACCCTGGTCGGGGCCGGCGTACGGCGTCACCGGGACGCCTCCGGCCAGTAGGACCATATCCGGATAGGACACCCAATACGGTGCCGGGATGATGACTTCGTCGCCCGGATCGATCAGAGCGAGGATCAAATTGAAGATGGTCTGCTTGGCGCCGCTCGACACCAGAATTTGGCTGCGCTTGTACTCGAGCCCGTTCTCGCGCTTGAACTTCGCGATGATTGCGTCCTTGAGATCGGCGTTGCCCTCGAGCGGCGTGTACCGGGTGAACCCCTTGCGGATCGCCTCGACGCCCGTATCTGCGATGTGCGACGGAGTGTCGAAATCCGGCTCGCCTGCACCGAGCCCGATGATGTCCTTGCCCTCGGCTTTGAGCTGCGCGACGCGGCCGGTCAGAGCGACAGTGGGGGAGGGCTTCACGCGCTGGACGCGCTGCGAAATGGGCAGGCTCATGGGAGAATCCGGCAAGGGAAGAAGGACCGAAGGACATTGTAGGCGCCGCCGCCATGTCGTCCAAGCGAGCAACCTCGCTGAAGCGGACATCGGTTGGCAGCTTTTTCCGTCATGCTCGGATGGCACCTTTCAGCAGATTCGACGTCGAACGGCCCATAGC
>DATCLP010000184.1:0-11362 GCA_036563855.1 Steroidobacteraceae bacterium
GGCAGAACGACAGCGGCGCAAATTCGACGCATGTATGTCCATCATTGCCAGAGGGAGCTGGCGACGGAATTCGACTAGCGCCGGAGGCGCAATGGAGAATTGAGAATTGAGAATTGAGAATGGAGAATGCGCGCGCTTTCAGCGCAATCCCGTTCCCATTCCTTTGCTCACGACTCACACTTTCTGAATGACAGATTCTCCTGCTGCTCCCGATTGGTTCACGAAAGCCGTCTTCGCGCCTTGCGAATCGCGTTTTGTGGATGTCGATGGGACGCCGATCCATTACTTGGCCTGGAATCTGAGGGATCGCGACAAACCGGGACTGTTGTTTACCCACGGCTTTCGTGCGCACGCGCGATGGTGGAGCTTCGTCGCGCCATTTTTCTTGAGCCGTTTCCGGGTCGTGTCGATGGACTTCGCCGGCATGGGCGACAGCGGCGCCCGGCAGCACTACAGCAGCGAAACCTTCTCGCGCGACATTCGCGGCGTGATTGCGGACGCAGGGTTCGAGCGGACAACGCTGGTCGGCCACAGTTTCGGCGGTGGCCGCGTCGCCCGCGTGTGTGCGGATTACCCAGAGCTCGTCGAGCGCGCCGTCATCATCGACAGCTTTTTTCAGGTGCCGGAAATCGGACAGCGGGAGCTACCGAAGTTCGAGCCACGCCCGAAGAACATCTATCCGACCTACGAAGCGGCGCGGGCGCGGTTTCGCTTGGTGCCCGAAGAGAACGCCGCTGCGCCCTACGTGCTCGACTTCATCGCTCAGCATTCGCTGAAGCAGGTCCCGGGCGGTTGGACCTGGAAGTTCGACGAATACTTCTCGCCGCGCCAGGTCGATGTGGATCCCGCGACGACCGCTGCGATGCTCGAGCGCATTCAAGCGCCGGTGACCCTCATGTACGGCGACTCGAGCAGAGTTGTCTCTCGCCAGCTTGCGCACGCCGTCGTCAAACACCTGCGCTTCGGCCGCGGACCGGTCGCCATCCCGCAGTCGCATCATCATGTGATGCTCGACCAGCCGATCGCTCTCATCGCCGCACTGAAGGCTGTTCTCTACTAGGGCGGCGATGACGCAATTGAGAATGGAGAACTGAGAATTGAGAATGAAGGCGCCATGCGGCGCAAGAGGAGCGCGGCAGGCGCAATTGGTGCGCAGTGGAATGCAGTCGAGGCCATAGTCCTCGTGGCAATGGATACAGCGTGCAGGGCAAAGTGCGCGTTAGCTTCTTCAAATTCTCAATTTTCCATTCTCGATTCTCCATTGCGCTGGCGGCTGCTAGCGCTCAATGTTGAATTCGATGTCCGCGCTCTGATTCTCTCCTGCCTCGGTCTTCAGGACCCAGCGGTCGCTGATGGTGTAGCGCAGCTTCAAGGTGTTGATGGATTCCGTGAGCGAGATGCCGTAGCTCACGAACAAGCGCGGCGATAGGAACTTGCCGAGCACGAGTTGTTGATTGATTTCGCCGTCGCGGTCCGTCGTGCTTTCGACACCAACTTCCTCGAGCCCTAGCCTGCGGCCGATTTGCGATGCAAGCAAGCCGCCGCCTTGCACGGCGAGCGCATCCGTGGCGGAACCGACGGTCGCCGCTTCGGAGGTGCCCATCGCATCGACCGGTTTGCCGACGAGCAGGTACGAGATGATTTGCGTTTGCGGCATCGTCGGTTCGGAGAAAAACGACAAGCGTGGCTGCTGCAGCGTGCCGCGCACGTTGAGCCCGACGATCACGTTCTCGATCTTGCGCCGCGCTTCGATATCGAGGCCCGGATCGGCCAACGGCGAGCCTTCGAACAGCAACTGACCGCGCGTGATTTCGAGCTTCTGGCCGTAGGCTTCGTAGCGCCCTTCGACGACGCTCAGCTCGCCGCGTCCGAGCGGCGTCTCGCCGGTACGGACGATCGTCGAGACTCCGCCGCGAATTCGGCCTTGTAGGCCGAACGACTCGACGCGCACGTCATCGCCCATATTGATGCGGATGTCGCTCGAGACGATGTAGCGGCCGTCGCGTTCCGCAGGATGCTCACCGACATATCGCGCGTCGTCCGAAATCTGCACGGCGCCACTCAGGTCGACGGGCTGCACGCGTGCGCTCGGAATCTCGACCGTGCCGCTTGCTCTGATGTTGCGACCGTCGATCTCGAAGTTGAGATCGGGCGAGGCGATGACGCGGTACTCCGGGAGGTCGGACACGAGCAGGTTCTGCCCGCGCAATTGCAAATGCCCGCGCGAGATGCCGTTGTGCCAGGCGAACGTTCCGCTAACGCTGAGATCGCCTTCGCCGGCTCGGCCCTTGCCTTGGAAGTTGAGCCCGTTACCTGCCAGGTTTGCGATCAAGTGCAAATCGCGCAGCGCGAGGTTCACCCGATAGGAATCGAATTCGCCGTTCGTCAGCTCGATGCGCCCTTCGATTTGCGGCTGCGCGAGCGTGCCGCGTACATCGCCTTGCGCCGTGAGCAGGCCGGCAGCGTGATCGATCTCGGGGAAGAAGAGCGGCAGGATGTTGGCGTCTGCGGCGCGCGCACGGAAGTCGCCGACGAGCGGCGAGCTCATCAAGACGTTCGTGGCAGTGCGATCGATGGTTGCGTTCGCGAATAGGAATGTATCGGTGAATGCTTGCACGCCGAACGAGAATTCGATGCGTTCTGCGGTTGCTCGCGCGCCCAAACCGCCGGTGCCCAAGTTCAAGACCTCGGGCTCGCCGAACGTCGGTCGATAGATAACGGCAGCATCGATGATGCGCATACCCGCATCTCCCTGCCAGACGGCATCGCGCGAACCGGACAGACGAATGCGCCCTTCGATGCGTCCGGCGAATTGCGCATCGCGGCCGGCAGGCGGCAGGAAGGCAGCCAGCGGCAGCTCGTAACCCGACAGCATCGCATTCCATTCGCCGCCGCGTGCCCAAGCGCCCTCGGCACAAAATCGGCCGTTACCCATCGCGAAACAAAGCGGTTCGAGCGATACGCGGTCTTGCGCGACTACGAGCGTTGACGGCTCCGCAAGGGTCAACCGCTGATCCTCCTCGCCCGTCGTGATCTCGCTCGACGCGACTTTTGCGGTCCAAAGGCCGTCGCCATAGCGGCCAGTCATCGCGAATTGCGCGTGCGGTGCTTCTTCGCGTACGTCAGCGGCTCGTCCAAGCGCGTCGAGCTCGAGGCGATGATCCTCTGCAGTTCCTTCGCCAGCGATGCGAACCCGGCTCAACCAAGGCGAGTCCTTGCCGATTTGGTGCGCTTCGATCGAAAGTTGCGAGTGACGCTCACCGCCGAGATCGACATCGCCTTTGACGGTGAGCGTTTGCGCACGCCATCCGCGATAACCGATGCGTTCGCCTTGCGCCTCGACGACCACGTGCGGCGACTTGACCGGTCCGTGCGCGTTTCCGGAAAACACAAGGGAACCCTCTGCATCGGGTAGCAAGCGTTCGAGCGCGGGCGCCCTGATCGACCAGTTCGCGTGCACTTGTTCATCGAGCTCGCCATCGAGAGCAAACTGCGCCCGCCCGTAATCGATCCGAGCTTCACGCACTTTCCAGCCGCGCGCCGTGCGCTCGACGCCGCCGTTGCCGCGCAGTCTCTGATCGCGCAGCCGTCCGCGCAGGCCGGTGACGGTGACTGCAAAACGCGCCTTGCGCTCGAAGCCGGTGCCGTTGGCGACGAGTCGAGCCGACAGCGAGCCGGGAAAGCGTTCGTCCAACCCGGAAGGATCGATGTCTGCGATCGTCGCTGCCAATCTCCATGCTCGCGACCGTTCAAAGGAGAGCGTGCCGTTACCGCTCACCCGTCCGCCGAGCGTTCCGATATCGAAGGCAGCGAGCGTCAATTCGGTGTTCGAAACCGTTCCGTTTGCCGTGCCTTCGGCATTTGGAAGTCTCGGACCGGCGATCTGTGCATCGACCGTGAATTGGTACGGCAATGCACCGCGTAGAGTGCCGGAACCCGTCGCGCTTGCAACGAGCGGATCTCCGCGCAATGGCCATTGCAGATCGGTCCATGCAAAGCGCGCGTCCACGTGCGGTTTGGCTTCGTCGCGTAGCGCGATGCTCGCTTCCGCCCGAAGCTGCGCGGGAAGATTGGCTGGCTGCAACTTGGCTTCGTCGATTCGGATGACGCGATCGGCATAGCCGCCGCGCGCCTCGATCGTAAGCGGCCGGTCGTCGATCTCGGGAACGATCAGCTCGCCGTTCGCTCCGATCGCCAACCCGGGTTCGACGAACACATCGAGCGCCACGGCGCGCAAGGAAAACGGCGGACGCTCGAGCCACGGAGCGAGCGAAAGCTCGGGGGAGGTGATCTTCCCATCGATTCGCCAGCGATCGTCGATGCGTTTGAACGTGGCTTGTGCATCCGCGCGCGCAGGCGCCGAGACACTTGCCTTGATGTCGAGCTCATCGATGGTGCCGCCCAACGCGGTCTGGACGGCGTATTCGATGTCGCGGTGCTCGAGCTTACCCCGCGCCGCGAGCTCGACCGCAAGCGGACGTTGCGCCGTAAGCAGCAAGTTGCCGTCGAGCTCGAACCAAGCACCGCGAGCAACGAGATTCGGCACGCGGATGTGCCGCGACGTCAGCGTTGCTGCGCCTTGCACGGAGCTGGCCTCGACGGTCGTACCGTTCGTGTGCACGTAGCGCACTCCGTCGAATCGTGCATCGTCGATGTTGATGCGCAAGAAGCGCGGCAGGAACCGTAGCGGCTTCGTCGGCGGCTCGAGTTGTGCTTGGCGGATTTCAACGAGCGTCTCGCGCGCAGTCAGCGTCCTCACGCCGATCGTCTGAATGATCAGCTCGCGAATTCGCGGCTGGACGACGATGTCGTGAGAGACGATGTGCACGCGCGGATGATCCAGCTCGAAGCGCTCGACGCGGAGCGGTCCGGCAAGCCGCCCGCTGACGCCTTCGATGCGGACACCGAAACGCTCGAGATGGACGAGCTGGCCTTTGGCAATGGCAAGCCCGGTTTCGGTGAAGAGCAGAGACCAGAGGATGAGCACCGGGATCAGCAAGATCGCCGCGACGAGCGTGAGAATCCACTTGACCGGCGAACGCGTACGAGTCAGGAGCCACCCGAGACAGGCGATCGCAAAGAGGATGACGATCCACCCGAGCACGGCTAGAAGAGCGTCGAGAAATAAAGATGCAGCTTCGGACCGCGCCCGCGCTCCGAGAGCGGCTGCGCGACATCGATGCCGAAGCTGGCGACGGGAATGCGGTAACGCACGCCGAGACCGACCGAGTACTCGAGCGGATCGCCGAACTCGTTGAAGGCGTTACCCGCATCGAAGAAGGTCGCGAGCGCAAAGCTCCTCGGCAAGTCGCGTTCGATCTCGATCGTGCTCGTGAACAAGTGCTTGCCGCCGACGCTCGCGTTCGCCGTGCTCGCAAGTTGCGCGGGCGTATCTTCCGGAGGCGGCGACAACTCGTTGAGATCGAAACCGCGCACGCTGCGGTCACCGCCGGCGAAGAAGCGCTGCGATGCCGGCAGCTCCGAGAAATCGGGCACCCAGCTCGCACCGATCTCGCCTCGCAGGCGTAGGCGCCAGAGCGGCGCAATATTGAATATGCGCTCGGCTTGGACTCTCAATTGCAGGAACGAAGCTTCCGAGCCGAGCGTGCTCGGCGAGCCGCGCAACTCCGCATACAAGTGATAGGGCCGCACTGGGCCGCCGACCACGTAGCTCGGCAGCGACGAATAGCTGATGCCGGGAATGATCAGGAACTGCCTGTTCTCGAAAGCGGGTGTGACGTCGGTGGCCGGAAACTTCGTCGTTTCCTCGGACAGACGCAGAAACAGTACGCGCTGCCATCGGCCGAGTGCTTCGGTGAGGCCTGCGCCGATCTCATAGCGTTCGCTGAACGTATCGCCGAGCTCTTCTTCGCTCGCGAGCGCAGTGAATTCGAGTTTCTCGAGCGCCACGTCCATGACCGGTATCACGTAGCGCGCGGAGATCTCGGACACGATCGAGGAGGCGACGATCTCCGTCTTCATGCGATGGCCGCTCCTGTTCACGCGGCGGTTGTCCCACGAGAACTTGCCGCGCGCACGAGTATCGGTCGCATAGCCTGCGCTCACGGCGAAACGATGCTTGCGCGCCGGCTCCGCCTGAATGTTCACGTCAACGGTGCGGGATTCTCGGTCGGGTTCCGCGCTATCGATGTCGACGATCGAAAAGTACTGCGTGTCGTCGAGCACGTACTGCGTCCGCAACAGCGAGTCTAGCGTGTACGGATCGCCTTCCTTCATGCGGAGCAGGCGGCGCATCGCATCGTCGTCGATGACGTCTTGTGCGACGTCGATCTGGCCGTAGCGGTAGCGATCGCCGGTTTCGAGGACGAGCTTGACGTACGCGCGCCGCTCGACGCGGTCGATCACCAGCTCGTGCGTCGTGAGCTGCGCATCGAGATAGCCTTCGTTTTTCGCTGCGCGAAGCAGCGCATCCTTGACGCGATCGTAAGCGCCGTGATTGAGACGCAGCCCCGGTTTCAGATCCGGAGGCTCCCGCAGCTCGCGAAAAGCGCGTGCCTCGGCGCCCGGACCGCGAATGTCGATCTCGACTTCCGAAACGCGCACGGGCCGGCCGGGTGTTACGAGAATCGTCACGCGCCATTTGCCGTCGCCTTCATCGACGACGCGATACTCGATTTTCGGTTCGTAGTAGCCGAGCGGTTCGAGGGCACGCTCCGTTTCCGGAACGATGCGCCGCTGCAGGCGCGACATCACTTCCGGCGTCACGTCCGTGCGTTCGGCGTAGCGCGTGAGGCTCAAGAACGCGCGGATGTTCGTGTCGATCTGTTCGCTGACTTCCGGAATCTCGATCGTGATCTCGGCACGTGCGATCGACGCAGCGAGCCCGAACGCCGCAGCGAGAACGATCGCCCGCCAATTGCGGCATGCACTCGCGAATCGATGCGTGGCGGCGCGGTTCACTCGGGCGATGAATCGAAAGTGGTATCGGGCACGATCGTCTCGTCCGGATCTTCGGCCTCGAACCAGACTTCGGGCACTTCCGCGCTCGTGAACTCGAAACGCGATGTGCCGGTCTGCACCGCGCTCGCATCGAAACGACGCTCGTGCAGGATCGTGCGTCCGTTGCGTTCGACGAGCAGAACGGTCGAGCAGCGCGTGCCGTAACGCTCGTTGACGATGAAGGGTGCAGAGACGATGCGCTCCCATTCGGCTGGCAAACCGGTCGAAGGCAGCTCCTCGGGCGGCGCGGGTTGCCGGTCGGCCAAGATCGTGAACAGCGACTCCGGCGCGATCTCCGGTTCCTTGAGTACAGCGGCAAACCGTTCGCGAGTTCGTGTGAGCTTCGGCCACGGCGTGTTCAGCAGGTGGTTGCTGAGCCCGTAGATGCCAGGAGCGAGCGCGGTCGGTGCCTTCGGGCCGCGATTGGAAAAGTAGTACAGAGCGCGCGAACCGCCGACGAGCAGGTTGAATCCCGAATAGCGCGGGGCCGCGCCGCGCAGGTCATCGAGGAACTCCTTCGGCGACGTCGCGCCCGTCAGAAATCTCGGCACGAGCGTGCCGCGCGACGGCGCTCCCTCGATCGGCGCCTGCAGGTCGCGGAAGTTCGTTACGACGCCGAAGCGGCCCGAGCGGGCGACGCCGAGCCAGGTGCCGCCGGCTTTCAGGTCGCGTCCGGCCAGAATGCGCGGATCGTCCTGCCACCAGTTGAGCGGCGCGGCGGGACGGTCGTGAAACTCATCGCGATTGCCCGCCAGAACCAGGCGATAGCGGGGATGCGATTTCCAAGCGATCAACAACAAGCACATGAGCGCGTGTGAGGCGAGCTCCTAGCAGGAACCCTCGAGTTGGAATGCGGATCGAGCCCGCGCAAACAAAGATGCCCCGCGATCCCTGACCCGTACGTGAATGCGACGCCGTCATGGGCGTCGGCGGGCATTCTACCTGGACGGACGCCCCCAGAACCGGGCATTTGGCTCCTCGCGCAACGGTCGCGCGGCGCCGGCGTCGTACCACTCTTCGATGAGCCGGAAGGAGATCGAGTACGGTAACGGAAAGGCGATTTCGCCAGCCGCAAGCTGCTCGCGTGTGACCCATCGCGCATCTTCGAGCTCGCCGTCCTTGAGGTCGATGTCGGTCCTTGCCGCATGTGCGAGGAAGCCGATCATCAATGAAGAAGGAAACGGCCACGGCTGGGACGAGTGATACTCGACCGCATCGACGAGCACGCCCGTCTCTTCGCGGGCTTCACGCATGACGGCATCCTCGAGGCTTTCGCCCGGTTCGACGAAGCCGGCAATCGTCGAATAGCGGCCCGGCGGCCAGGAAGCTTGCCGTCCGAGCAGCGCCCGCTCGCCGTCGTGAATCAGCACGATGATCGCCGGATCGATGCGAGGAAACTGCTGGTTCTCGCAGCTCGGGTTCGGGCAGCGCAGCACATGGCCGCCTTGCACCGGCACGGCTCGCGTCCCGCAGCGTCCGCAAAAGCGATGCCGCTCGCGCCATGTGATCATCGCTCGTGCGTAAGCGAGCACCCCGGCTTCTTCGGGCGGCAGCTCACCGGCGATCGCTCGCAAATCGCGAAAGGCCGCCGGCGGCTCGATCAGCGGCTCGCTCGCCGGGTCCAGCTCGACGGCGAAACAGGCACGCTCACGATACTCGCCCAACAGAATGAGCTCGCCCGGATCGACTCGACCGATCATGGCGCCGCCGCGAACGAAGAATTGCGCCGACACCCGGCCTTCCTGCATGACGACGAGATTCCTCGAGCGCCACACCGGTACGAGTAGGCTCGCGGGATCTTCGAGCGCTGCACGCAGACGCTCCTCGTCCTTGCGCCACTCGGCGGCGCGATTCAGATAAGGGCCGGCGAGAAAATTCGGTTCGGTACGCGACGGCGCCATGAGCTCACGACAGGTTGCTGGTCACGAGCCGAGTGTAGCAGCGCTGCGCGCCCGCCCCATTCGCGAGGTTGGCTAGCGCGATATTTCCGGGCAGTTGTAATGGTCTCGATGCCCCAGGTTCGCTAACGCGTACCGGCAATCGTTTCAGGCGGCACGTCGGACAAGCTGACGCATTCACCGTCTCGCTGAGATATTGGCCCTGGCATTGCCGACACCGTGTCAGTTTGAGCTCGTGCCCTTCGTTGAGTTGTTGCAACAAGAACCAGGCATGCTCGAACGTGATTTCTCCCGGCGTCATGAGTTGGCGGTGAGTTTCGAATGCATCGCAAAACAATGTGCCGAATTCGAGCCATGCTTCTTCATCTGAGGTGCTGATGTTCGGGCGCAGCAGCCCGAACGCGCAGAAAACGCTCGTCAGGCATGCAGATTCGAACAGCAGTTGCACGTTGCGGGTGAAGAATCCGATGCTGCGCGGCGACTTTCCGCGGCGACGCACGGGCGGGGCTTCGGTCTGGAGGGCATATGCTTTGCAGAGCCGACGAATACGATCATCCGTGAGCCCGGTACACGACTTGATCGTGCAGGTGCGGGCTTGGTGACGAATCATGCGCAGTGCGAGGTCGTGCCTTCGACGCTCGCGGAAATAGCGATCGTTGCTGATGTGCATAGGACGCTCCCTGTCCTGAATGGTGAAAACGAGATGCGAGTGCGGTCAGCGCGAGAATGTTTTTTGTGCGTGCTGTCCGTCGCTACAGTGTGCGCGAAATTGACCGGCGCGCAAAGCCTGAGTTAGAAGTACCGGTCGCGAGGTGTGCGACGTTGCAAGCGCAACGGTCATGGAAGACTCGCAGGATTGACCAGCACTTACAGCGAAAATCGATTTCTCGGGACTCACCAAGGATGGTATGTCGATGTCTGCAAAGCTGTTTCACCCGACGGGCACAATCCCGCCTGTGTTGACGCCGAGCCTGCTTGCTCGGCTACAGGATCTGAATTTCGACTATCTCGAGCTCGCGATTGCGGAGCACCGCGATTCGCAATGCCCGGATCCGCAACGGTTTCCGCTAAAGGTGGCAGAGAACCTAGCCGGATGTTCGCTCGAGGCGCGGCAAGTGCTCGCACGTACGAGTTATTCCTTGTACTCGCTCGGCTTCGAGGATCAGCATTTCTGGCGAAAAGCATTGCATCCGAGCGAACGCACCCTCGAAGTGCGCTACGGCCGCGAGCCGGTGCAGACGCTGCGCGCATCGTTTTGCGAGCTGGCGCTCATCCATGCATGGCATGTCGCGGTCACGCAGCCCGTCGCCGCGCGAATGGTGTACGGCATGCCGCACGACGTCGTTCAGCGCATGGAGCGCGTTCGGCTCTGGCAGCTCAAGCGCATTGCAGCGGAATATCCCGGACTGCTCATGCCGCGCTGGCCGACGAATCCATGCTTCTGGCCGGATCTCGTGCGCTTCGCGCGCGCCGGCGATCAGCGCCGCCTCGCCACGACGCAACAGCTCGGTCATCAATTGATTGCAGCCGAATTGCTCGCGTGCGAAAGGCCGAACAGCGCTGCGCGGCAGAGGCAGAGGAATTTGATGGTGCAGCAGCGGCTGGCAGGGAGACGCCGATGAAGGGCGTTGGTTAGTACGGCTACAGGCGACAGCTGCGCGCTGAGCGCTCCCCTCACCGGCACGCTTCGCTCAGCGACCCTGACGTGCATGGATGCACTAATGCCGCGGACGGCAGGATGCGTAGGAGCGGCCTCCCCAAGGAGAGGTGCGTCTGCGCGCGCACGCGCGCTTTGGAAACAGCCTACAGCCTGCGACGCTAGTCGCGTCGGAGCGAGCTCGCGCGTGCTACCGCACGTGTTCCGAACTTCGCGCGGATGTTGTCGATCGCGGCGTCGAGACTTTGATTGCGATGGGAGGAAGGCATTGCGAACAAATCGAGCTGAGGCGCTTGCGTGAGGTCGCGGGCGGCGACGCCGAGCAAGCGCACGGCGGCGCGTGGCTGCTCGCGCAGCCATTCGTTCAACAGCGTCGCCGCAGCAGCAGCGATCTGCCGAGTTTCGTGCGTGGGCGGGCGCACGATCGTCTGCCGTGTGTAGGTCTTGAAGTCCTTGCGTCGAACTTTCAGGACGACCAATCCGGCGACCCAGCCTTGTTTTCGAAGCCGAGACGCTGTGCGATCCGCCAGCTCGGCCAACTGCTCGTGCATCTGTTTGCGGTCGGTCAGGTCGGTATCGAACGTTTCTTCGCTGCTGATCTGCTTTTCGTCCCAATCTGGAATGACGGGGCGATCATCGATGCCCGCGGCGCGCGCACGGATCTGTGCGGTGTAGCGCCCGAAGATGGGTTGCAACGCAGCCTCGGGCGCTTGGCGCAGATCGCGCAACCTGACGATGCCCATGCGTTCGAGATGCGGCGCGGTCTTTGCCCCGATGCCGCGCAACTGGCGAATCGGCAGCGGGTCGAGCACAGCTTGCACTTCATCCGGAGCGACGACGACCAAGC
>DATCLP010000185.1:0-2481 GCA_036563855.1 Steroidobacteraceae bacterium
GTCGAGGCTCGTCGTCCACACGTTCAAGTACAAGCAGTCTTCGCTCGCCGTGCGAGCTGCAGGGCGCAGCACGCTGAAGAATTCGAGCTGTTTCGGTCCGCGGCGCCGACCCGATTGCGGCGAATACGGTCCCCATTCGAACGCGTCGCGCACACCCGTCCACGGCTCGGCCGGCAGCGGCGCAAGGAAGCGGCGCGTGCTCGTCGGTGCGCCGTAAGGAATGCCCCTGAAGGTATTCACGGCGTCGATCACGCGGCCGCGCACCTTGCCGGAGCTGATTGTGACCGCACGAGTTGGCCCCATGTCCGACGCGCGACCGAGTTGCCACAGTCCGGGAAGCAACGCGCCTGCTGTCAAGCCAGCGGCGCCGTAGGCTAGTACGCGGCGGCGGGAAAGCGTTCGAGTGAGCATGACGAGTCCTCTGTTTAGGCGACAGGCGACAGGCTACAGGCGACAGTAAGAGGCACATGCGCGCCAACCAGCGGACGGCGCACGTGCTTTCGATTCTCAGCCCTAGCACTTCGATGCTCGGAAGATTACTGCGGCTGGCAGCGAACGAAAGTTAAGAAGCGCTTGGAAGCGTGCCATGCGTGACGAGGCGACAGGCGAGAGGCCACGGCGACAGCTGGGCGCGCCCCGCGCGCTGTTCCTTCAGTCTTCAGTCTTCAGCCTTCAGCCTTCAGCCTGGTTGAAGCGCTTTGTGCTTCAACCGCTATTCCGCAGCGCCGTCGCCACCGCATTGATCGAAAGCTGAATGCCTTCGCGCACGCGCGCATCGCGTTCGCCGGCGCGATGACGCTTCAGCAGCTCGACCTGCAGCAGGTTCAGCGGCTCGATGTAGGGCAGCCGCAGGCGAATCGATTCGTCGAGCGCGGGATTCTTCTCGAGCAGTCGCGATTGACCGGTGATCTCGAGCAGGCGATCGTGCGTCAACTGCCAGCTCGCGCGAATGCGCTCGAAGATGCGCTTGGCGAGCGCGCGATCCTGCACGAGCGTTGCGTATCGTTCGGCGATCGCCATGTCCGATTTCGCGAGCACCATCTCCATGTTGTCGAGCGTCGCTTTGAAGAACGGCCAAGCTTGCGCCATCTCGCGCAGCAGCCCGCGATCGGGAAATGCTTGCAGCGCCTGGCCGACGCCGTACCAGCCCGGCAGCATCACACGAGCCTGCGCCCAGCTGAACACCCACGGAATCGCACGCAGATCTTCGATGCGATCAGATTTCGTGCGCGAAGCCGGTCGCGAACCGATCTTCAGCTCGGCAATTTCGAGCAGCGGCGTCATTTGTCGGAAGAACGTATTGAAGCCTTCCGTCTCGTAGACGAGTGCGCGATAGGCCTTGAAGGCTTCTTGGGAAAGCGCGTCCATCGCTTGCGAAAAACGGCCCGCCTCGTCAGCCGACATCGCAGTCGGATCCAGCGAAGCCAACAGCGTCGCCGAAGCAATCGATTCGAGATTCAGTGCCGCCGCTTCACGCGTTCCGTACTTCGCGGCGATGACCTCGCCTTGCTCGGTGATGCGGATGCGGCCTTGCACCGTGCCCGCCGGTTGCGCGCGAATCGCAGCGAACGACGAACCGCCGCCGCGTCCGACCGCGCCGCCGCGACCGTGAAAGATCTGCATCGCCGTCTGCGCTTCTCGAAAGGTGCGTGCTAGCTCTCGACTGGTGCGGTTCAAACTCCACATCGACGTGAGGTAGCCGCCGTCCTTGTTCGAATCGGAATAGCCGAGCATGACTTCTTGATAGCCGCGGTGCTGCGCGATCCGCCGGATTTCAGGCAACGCAAGCCAGTCGCGCATGATCTCGGACGCGCGCGACAAATCGCCGATCGTCTCGAACAACGGCACGACCATGATCTTCGCGCCAGTTGGGTCGTTCGGCCGATACAATCCCGCTTCCTTGAGCAGAACATGCACTTCGAGCATGTCCGAGACGCTCTCGCACTTCGAAATGATGTAAGTCGTAATCGCGGCCGGACCGTAAAGCTCATGTGCTTTGGCTGCCGCGTGCAGTATCGAGAGCTCTGAGCGAGCTTCCTCCGAATAAGTCGAGTAAGGACTTGCGAGCAAGCGTTCGCTCGCTAGCTCGCGGCGCAACAACGCAACGCGCGCGTCCTCGTCGAGCGACGAGTAGTCGTCAGTGACGCCCGCGACCTTGAGCAACTCTGCAACGACGCGCGCGTGCACATCGGAGTTTTGACGAAGATCGAGCGTGGCAAGATGAAACCCGAAGGTTTCGACCGCGCGGATCAAGCGGCTCAAGCCGCTGCTGGTCGATAGCAGGCCTGCACCGCTTTCATCCAGCGACTGCTGAATCGCGACCAGGTCGGCGAGAAATTCCTCGGCGGAGAGATAGGGCGGTGCGGACGTCGACGCGCGACGCGCAGGCGGATGCCCGACCAGTTTTTCGAACGTAGCCGCAAGCCGCGAATACATGCGAATCCCTGCGCGGCGGTATGGCTCGTCGGCTCGTCCTGGGCT
>DATCLP010000186.1:0-5584 GCA_036563855.1 Steroidobacteraceae bacterium
CCGTTCTTCACGACGAAGGGCGAGCAAGGCACCGGCCTCGGTCTTGCGATCGTCGATCAGATCGTGACGCGGGCAGGCGGCTTCGTGCGCATCGAGAGCGAAATCGGCCGCGGCACGACCGTGCGCATTTTCCTGCCGCGAATCGCAGGCGCCGCTCAGGCCGACACTTGAACCTCTGCCGAGGCTTATTGTTGTGTTGCAGGTCTAGCCGCATCCGTGGCACTGACTGCGAAGTCCGGGTACGCAGTGACGAAGGCGCGCCATTGTTCGTCGGCCTCGGAAGTCTTTCCTTCACTCCGCAGCGTTCGAATCCGCTCCAGCCAGTCTTCCGGCGGCAACGGCGGTGCCGCGGAAGCTGAAGCGGAAGGCGCGGCTATTTGACCGCTCGACGCTGAAGGTGCTGTTCGTCGAGCCGCGATGTCGGCGGACAAGCGTTTCTGGCGCTCAGATTCGTTGCGAGCAGCGGACGCCGCTTCACGCGCCTTCGCGAGCTGCACCTCATCGGCACCTTGGGGGGTCGGCGGTGAGCTCGGCACTGGTTGCGCAATCGTCGGAGCGCTAGGACCTTCTCCGGACGCGCTCAGCGTTCGCGAAGCATCGTCAGCCTCTTGCGCAGTCGATGACGATGTCAATTCTTCCGCCTCGAACTCGGGCACCATGATCCTTTCGGATGGAGTCCCCGCGACAGGGGCAAGCTCCGACGGCGGAGCTTCCGTATAGCGTCGCTCGCCGAGCGGTGAAGGAACGTCGAAATGCGGCTGCATCGGCATCTTCTGCTCCGGTCCGGCATTCAGAACGATCGCAACGACGACGACCGCAGAAGCCGCAACGGCAAACGGTGCGCTCCACCTGACCCAAGAGCTCGGTCCCACGCGTCGCGACGTGCGCGGCGGCGACTGTGCGATTGCCGCACGCGCCTTCGCCATGACGGCTGCATCGAGCTCCGGCGGCACTTCATCCTCCGGAAGCTCGCGATATCGCGCCGACACGGCGGACTCGCCCTTCAGATATTCCTCGAATGAACGGTCGTTCGGTTCGCTCATGACGCGATGCTCGCAGGTTGATGCGGCTCGAGCACAGCCCTGAGCTTGCTAACCGCATAGCGAAGGCGGCTCTTCGCTGTCTCCTTGGCAACGCCCGTGACGTGGCCTATGTCATCCAAGCTGAGCCCGCATTCTTCATAAAGCAAGAAGACATCGCGCTGTTCCGGCGGCAGCGTATCGAGCGCACGCCGGAATGCGGATTGAACTTGGGCTGCCGATGCTCGCGATTCCGGCGCTTGCCCCTCGTCTCCCGCAATGACGTCGGCCAGGGCCGCGATATCCGTAGTGTTATGAGCCCACGAGCGGCCAACGCGCCGGAAGTAGTCGATCGCACAGTTGTGCGCAATCTGGAACAAGAACGTCTTGAATTGTGCACGCACTTCGTAACGGTCGCGGCTTGCGATGACCTTCCCCCACACATCCTGAAACAGATCGTTCGCCGCTTCCGTATCCCGTGTCAGCCGCTGCAAGTAACGGTAGAGCCCTCCCTTGTGCCGGGCGTAGAGCAGCTCGAATGCACGCAGATCGCCATCGCGATAGCGGAGCATCAATGCGCTGTCGTCGGCCGACTGGGCGTCCATGCAAATCAGTTGACAGTTGATAGTTGACAGTTGACAGCGCAATCGCCGCAGTCTGCGCTCAAAGCCGAAACGGTCATCTTCTCATCTGCCCTCTGATCCCCAACTTCGAAACCAATTCTCCATTCTCAATTCTCAATTCTCAATTGCGCTGCCCGTTGTGGCGTCAGCGCCTGTGCAAGCTTCACGAGCGACACGAATTCGCGCCGATAGCCCTCCTCGTCTTCGCCGAGCGCCGTTCGTGCGAGCGCCCGTACGTCGTCAAAATCGAAGTCCGAGATGTACTTGCCGCCGCGCAGCAGTTGACCGAAGGCGGCTACGCTCGCCGCAAACCGAAAATCCTCGGAGGTGCGCCCCTTCGGCAGGATCGAGCTCTTCAGGATCGGATACTCGAGCAGCCGGCTTTCATCCGCGTCGGGATGCTTGTATCGCAACCGCAGGTGCGCCAGCTCGCCGCTCTTGTTCGTCGGCGCAATCGGCGCGCTGTAACGCAATGGATCGATCCTCCCCTTTCGCCCGACAGGCACGATTTCGTACAACGCAGTGACCCGGTGTCCTGCGCCGATTTCGCCGGCATCGACCTTATCGTTGTTGAAATCCTCGCGCGCGAGCATTCGGTTCTCGTAACCGATCAGTCGATACTCCAGCACTTCGGCGGGATTGAACTCGATCTGGATCTTCACGTCCTTCGCGATCGTGAACAGCGTCGAGCTTAGCTCCGAGACGAGCACTTTACGCGCTTCGGAGAGCGAATCCACATAGGCGTAATTGCCGTTACCCGCGTCCGCAAGCCGTTCGAGCAAGTGATCGTTGTAGTTGCCCGTGCCGAAACCGAGCGTCGTGAGCGCCACTCCGCTCGCACGCTCCTGCTCGACGCGGTCGATGAGCTGCTCGAAATTCACGATGCCGACGTTGAAATCGCCGTCCGTAGCGAGCACGACGCGATTGATGCCGCCGGAAACGAGCGACTCGCGCGCAAGCTGATAGGCGAGCCGGATGCCGGCCCCGCCGTTCGTCGAGCCGCCTGCATGGAGCCGATCGATGGCCGCAAGGATCTTGCGTTTCTGATCGCCCGGCGTCGGTTCGAGGACGACGCCGGAGCTTCCAGCGTACACGACGATCGCGACGCGATCGCGCGCCGTGAGCTGATCGGTCAACAATCGAAACGCATTCTTGAGCAGCGGCAGCTTATCCGGCGACTGCATCGAACCCGAGACGTCGATGAGGAACACGAGATTCGCGGGCGGACGCTCCTCCGCTTTCACTTCGTAGCCTTTGATGCCGATGCGCAAGAGCAACGCATCCTCGTTCCAAGGCGCTGGCGCAAGCTCGGTCGTGACCGCGAACGGCGTTTCGCGAGATTTCGGCGCGGGATACTGATAGTCGAAGTAATTGATCAACTCTTCGACACGAACGGCATCTTGCGGCGGCAACCGGCCTTGATTGAGAAAGCGCCTCACATTCGCATACGACCCGGTATCCACATCGATCGAGAATGTCGAAACCGGGTGTTCGGCCGCGCGCCGCACCGGATTGTCCTCGAGATGCTGGTAACGTTCGGTGTCGACCGTTGGAAATTGGACGCAACACGGCACGAATGGACCGTGCAGCGCAGAGGTATCGACTGCGATCTCGCCGGCTGCCATCGAACGCCGCAATTGATCCGCCTTTACGGCATCGTATTGAACGCTCGGGGGAACCCCGGGCGGTGCGGCTGCAGCCGTGCTGTCGGATTTCGGCGCCTGCTGTCCCGCACAGGCGGTCAACAAGATCGCAGATATCAACACGCCGTGACGCGACGTAATCTGAACCGGACGCTTCATAGCTCTCCCTCGACGCGCGGGTGAGCGCGTTTCTCGAGAGCTTTAACGACGGACCGCCTCGAAACGGGTTAACGACCGCGCGTAACCGGCTTCCAAAGCAGCTCGTCGAGAGTGACGTCGCGGGGCGGCCAGCCGTAGCGCTTCAAGTCGACGCGGTCGCCGCGGAAGATCACGCCTTCCGCCTCGAGCTTCTTGCGCTGCTTCAAGTACGCATCGCTTCCGACGGGCAGTGAAATGCCGCCGCTCGAATTGATGACCCTGAACCACGGCAGCGTTCGGGAATCAGGCGCGTGCTTCAAGACGGTTCCGACGAGCCGTGCCCGCCGCGGCAATCCGGCAAGCTCAGCCACCGCACCATAGGTGCTCACGCGTCCACGCGGGATGCGCCTGACGGCTTCGAGAATCCGTGCTTCCGGCGAGGAAGAGCGAGTCGCCGGCTTCTTCGCTCGACGCATGTTAGATCGGCACTCGATCGTGCACCGTTTCGTCGGCACGGTCTGCGCGGTCGGGATTCCGGCGGCGCTCTCCGCCCGTGAGCGCGATGCCGAGTGCGGCAACGAACGGCAGCACACGCTCGAGGAAATCGCCGGGCGAATCCGGCAAGAGATGAAACACGATCGTGAGGATCGCGCCCGCCCAGATGGCTGCGAGCGCAGGGCCCGGCCGAATCCTCTTTCCTGCGATTCGCACGAGCACTAGCGGACCGAATGCAGCCCCCAGCAGCGTAAATGCAAGCATCGAGTTCTCGATCGATACGGCCGGCCCATACAAAGCCACGCACGCTGCCACGATGGCTGCAAGGACGGTCGCAACGCGCGCCGCCGGAAAAGACACGCTGGCACTTGCGCGTTTGAGATCCGCAGCCACGAGGCCTGCAAGCACGAGCAATTGCCCGCCGATCGCAACCAGCACCGCGGCAGCCAGGACCGACGCGAAGACGGCACCGGCGGCCGGCGGCAAGATGCGCGTCGCCAGCGCGAACAACGCGAGCTCCGGTTGCTCCAGACCCGCATACAGCACTTGCGCGCACCAGCCGCACACCAACATCGTAGTCAGCACCACCGCAAAGAACCCGACGGCCAGCCAGCGCGCCATTGCGAGCGTCGCGTCGTCGCGCACGGCGATGAAACGGCTGAGCGCCTGCGGCTGACCGCAGAGCGACAACCCAAGACCGAGCGTACCGGTGGTGAACGCGATGGCCACTACGCCGGTGCGACCGCCGAATGGATCCACGGCCCGGTCGCCGAGCGAAGCAAACCCGAGCTGCAATTGTTCGATGCCGCCTGCTGCAATCGTGGCGGGTACCAAGAGCAGCATGCCGACGATCACGAGCGCAACGGCCGCGATCGCATCGGCCAGACTCGCCGCCCAGTAGCCGCCGACTGCAACGTACAGGGAATACGCGGCTGCTGCCGCAATGATCGCCCCGGTGACGCCGAAGCCGAGATCGTTCGCAATCACGCTGAAAAGATGAAATTGGCTCGCGATCAGTGCGAGCAGCGCGACGCAGACGAGGAGCGCACTCGAGCGAAGGAGCAGCGGCTGCAAACGCTCGCCGACGTCCGCGCCGAGGACTTGCAACACGGAAAGGCTGCCCTGACCGGCAGCCATCGTCCGCAGACGCGGAGCGATGTAGAACCAGTTCAATATCGAACCGGCGAACAAGGCGGCTGCCATCCAGATCGCAGACCATCCCCATGCAAAGGCTGCCGCGACCAAAGCAAATAGCAACCAGGCTGGCGCTGCATTCGCGGTATAGCTCAATGCGGCGAGCGCCGCATTCAGACGTCGGTTTGCGACCAAGTAATCGCTTGCGTTGAACGTCCGCCGCGCTCCCCAGGCCGCACCCCAGACAAGCGCTAGCACGAACACGATCGCGAGAATGAGAATCGCCGTTCCGCGCATCATGCTGCAATTACATCCGCGCAGCCTTGCGAGCGCGAGCCGTTTCCAAGACGCGACACAGCATTGCAGCGCCCTCTGCCAAGCGCGTGCTCGCCTGTGCGAGATCGCTCGCCGGCAGCCGGTACAAGTTGTTCGTGCGGACGGCTTCGAGTTGCGTCCACTTGCGCCATTCATCGAGCGCGTGCGGCTCGCCGTCGTCGGTGACGACGATGACCTCCGGATCGCGCGCGATGAC
>DATCLP010000187.1:0-3119 GCA_036563855.1 Steroidobacteraceae bacterium
AACCGCGAGCACGGTTTCTGCAGCGCCTGTGCTAGAAGACTTTGTTAGTGCCTCGGATCCCAAGTTAAGGAGACGATCGATGAAACCTCGTCCGCAGTTGCCAGAAGTCGGTCCTATGGATCCCGAGTTGAACAATTCCCCGATTGCCGAGGAGCTCGACGAGGAGGCCGAGACGCTCCGGTTGGCCGCACCTAGCGAGCCGGTGTGCTATTTCAACGGTCGCGCATATCCCAACGGCACGTATGTGCGCTCGGGCACCCAAGTGCTGAAGTGCCAGGACGGCATTTGGCTCGATAAGGGTTCTGCAGACCCGTACAATCCGTAGCATTCGAACTCTACGGATGTATTGCCGACCATGCGCAAGCTCATTGCATTTGCATTCGCGATCGCTCTACTCGCATCAGCCTCTGCCGCGCCACCCCGCGGGAACGTATTGCAAGCCGCAATCGCCGAGGACTATGCACGCAACTTGGAGGCGCTCTTCAAGCATTTGCATGCGAACCCGGAGCTCTCGCATCGAGAGTTCGAGACGTCGAAGCGTCTTGCGTCCGAGCTTCGCAAGCTCGGTTATGAGGTAACCGAAGGCGTCGGCAAGACGGGCGTCGTCGCTGTTCTTCGCAACGGTCGCGGACCGACCGTGATGTTGCGTGCGGACATGGACGGACTGCCGGTCGAGGAGAAGTCGGGTTTGCCGTATGCATCGAAGGTCAGGCAGGTCGATATCGACGGCAAGGAGCAACCCGTCATGCACGCATGCGGGCACGACGTGCACATCACGTCGCTCGTCGGCGCAGCTCGGCAATTGATCGCTCGTCGAGACGGCTGGTCAGGCACGCTGGTGCTGATCGGCCAGCCCGCCGAGGAGCGCATTTCCGGTGCACGCGACATGCTGCAAGACGGGCTCTATCAGCGCTTCCCGAAGCCCGATTACGCAGTCGCGTTCCATGTGAGCTCGCGTTATCCCGCCGGCAAGGTCCAGGTTCCGCTCGGTATTGCATACTCGAGCTCCGACAGCGTGGACATCGTCGTGCACGGCGTCGGCACGCATGGCGCGTCGCCTCATCGCGGTATCGACCCGGTGTTGGTGGCCTCGCAGATCGTCGTGTCCTTGCAAAGCCTCGTGAGCCGTTCCATCGATCCGTTGCAGCCAGGCGTCATCACCGTCGGCTCGATTCACGGCGGCACGAAACACAACATCATCGGCGATCGCGTCGATCTGCAGCTCACGGTGCGTGCCGACAATGCAGAAGTGCGCGATCAGCTCTTGAAAGGCATCGAGCGCGTAGCGGTCAATGTGGCACGCGCGCACGGAGTGCCTGAAGACAAGCTGCCAGAAGTGAAGTTCTCGAGCACGCAAACCACGCCGCCGACCATCAATGACGAAGCGACCGCTCGGCGTATCAAAGCCGCGTTCGAACAGTACTTGGGGAAGGACAGGGTGATCGAGCAGCCCCGCGAAGGCATGGGCGCGGAAGATTTCGCCTATTTCATCGCCCCCGAGCACAACGTGAAAGGCGTGTATTTCGCAGTCGGCGGTACGTTGCCCGAAAACCTAGAGACCGCCGCTGCCCACCACTCGCCGCTGTTCAAAATCGAACCCGAACCTGCCATCAAGACCGGCACCGAAGCGATGGTGATTGCGGCGATGACGTTGATGCCTAGATAGGCGACAGGCTACAGGCTACAGCAAGAGCGCACCGCGCACGGTTACCTCTCCCGGATGGGAGAGTCGCAGAGCGGAGCGTGCGGGTGAGGGAAAGCAATTCTCAATTCTCCATTCGGCGCAGCAGTTTGCGGCGCCTGAAATCTTTCAGGATCTCTTTCGCCGCATTGTGTCCCGGCGCGCCGGTGACGCCGCCGCCGGGATGCGTGCCCGACCCGCACATATATAAACCTGGCAGCGGGCCGCGATAGTTCGCGTAACCGAGCATCGGGCGCGCGGAGAACAACTGATCGAGCGCGAGCGCGCCGTGGAAGATATCGCCTCCGACGAGCCCGAAGGTGCGTTCGAGATCGAGCGGGCTCAGAACCTGTCGTCCCAGGATCGACGCCTTGAAATTCGGCGCATATGCGTTGACGGTCTCGATCATGAGATCGGCGACCGCCTCCCGGTGCTCGTCCCACGATGCGCCGTTCGGCAATTGCGGCGCCGCGTGCTGACAAAACAGGCTCGCAACGTGCCGGTCGGGCGGCGCGAGCGTCGGATCGAGCGTCGACGGAATCAGCATCTCGATGATCGGCTGCCGCGACCAGCCGTGCTCACGCGCATCGAAGTACGCGCGCTCCATGTAACGCAGCGTCGGCGCGATGATGATGCCTGCCGTGTGATGCGCAGCTCTTTCGGTTCCCGGCAAGCACGAGAAACTCGGCAGCTCGGAGAGCGCGACGTTCATACGGAACGTGCCGGAACCGCAGCGCCATTGCGCGATACGCTCGCGAAACGCGGGATCGAGCGCAGCGGGATCGATGAGCTGTAGATACAACAGTTTCGGATTGAGATTCGAGACGACGGCGCTCGCGCGAAAGACTTCGCCTGAGTCGGTTACGGCACCGACCGCGCGACCGTTTTCGATCAGGATCTCGCGCACACCTGCGTTGACGCGAATATCGGCGCCTCGACTTGCAGCTGCTTTCGCCATCGCCTGCGTGATGGCACCCATGCCGCCGATCGCATGGCCCCACGTGCCTTTCTTGCCGTTCACTTCGCCGAATACGTGATGCAGCAGCACGTAGGCCGAGCCGGGGGAGTAGGGGCTCGCATAATTTCCGACGACGCTGTCGAATCCATAGACGGCCTTGATCGGATCGCTCTCGAACCAGCCGTCGAGGAAGTCGCCTGCCGAGCCGACGAACAAGCTCAACAGCTCGCGACGCATTTTCATGTCGAGTCGCTTGAATCGCTTGCCGAGCTTGACCGCGCTCAACCATTCCGGCAGCACGGTGCGAAATCCGCCTTCGACGATGTTCGGCGGCGTTTCGAGCACGATTTCGCGCAACAGATCGGCAATAACCTCCAAATGCTGCGCGTACGCATCGATCCGCTCGGCGTCCCTTTGCGAGAACTTCGCGACCTCTTCGTGCGTGCGTCCGCCGCCGACCGCAAGATAACGGCCATCTTC
>DATCLP010000188.1:0-8478 GCA_036563855.1 Steroidobacteraceae bacterium
CCCTGCTGCTCACCTTCTTCTATCGCCAGATGCCCGAACTGGTCGAGCGCGGCCACATCTACATCGCGCAGCCGCCGCTCTACAAGATCAAGAAGGGCAAGCAAGAGCACTACGTCAAGGATGACGCCGAGCTCAATGCCATCCTGCTGAAGCAAGCGCTCGAGGACGCTGAGCTCCACGCCGATCCTGAGAAACCGCCTCTGACCGGCAGCGCGCTCGACAGCCTTGCCCGGAGCTGGATGGAAGTGGCCGCCATCATCAAGCGGTCTTCGCGTCGCTACGACCAGCGTGTGCTCGAGCAACTGCTGTACATGCCTGAGGTCACGCTGGCCGATCACGATCGTTTCGACTGGCTCGTTCAGTGGGGAACGACGCTCGAATCGCAGCTCAACGCACAGGACGATGCGTCGCGCCGCTACCGCGTTCGTGTCATGGCGAGCTCCGACGGCGGACCGCCGAAACTGTTCGTCGCGCGGTCGGAGCACGGCACGACGACGGAAAAGCACATTCATCGCGAGTTCTTCGAATCGGCCGAATATCGCCGCATCGCCGAGCTGGGCAAGGCGCTCGCCGGCCTGCTGAAGCCCGGCGCGTACGTTGTGAAAGGCGAACAGCGTCAGCCGGTGAGCAGCTTCAAGCAGGCGATCGAATGGCTGCTCGAGCAGGCGAGAAAGGGTCAAGTGATCCAGCGCTACAAAGGGCTGGGCGAGATGAATCCGGAGCAGCTGTGGGAGACGACGATCAATCCGGCGACCCGACGCCTGATTCAGGTGCGAATCGAGGATGCCCAAGCTGCGAACGACATCTTCGCAACGCTCATGGGCGACCAGGTCGAGCCGCGCCGCGAGTTCATCGAGAAGAATGCGCTCTCGGTCGCGAACCTCGATATTTAAATTTTTATAAACAGATGGCCCGACGGTTCGCCGCTTACACCGGCGGATCGTCAGGTTTGCTTGATCGCTAGCGACCCGTTGGCGGACTCGGTGTCGGCTCGGTCGGCGGCCTCGTCCATTTCCTTGAGCTTGCCCTCGATCCAGGCGCGAACCTCATCGTTGAGCTCGCGCGGGTCGCGTCCAGCCGCTTCGATTGGCGGTCCAATGGCCACACGGATTTCGCCGGGTCGTTTGAGCCAGCCGCGACGCGGCCAGAACTTTCCTGCGTTGTGGGCAACCGGGACGATCTTGCAGCCTGCTTTCGAAGCTAACAGTGCGCCGCTGACGCCGTACTTGCGGGTCTCGCCCACGGCGACGCGTGTGCCCTCGGGGAAGATCAAAATCCAATAGCCCTCGGCAAGGCGCTTCAAGCCTTGCTCGACGACTTGATTGACGGCGACGGCGCCGGCCTTGCGATTGATGGCGATGGGCTTGAGAAGCCAAATTGCCCAGCCGACGATCGGAATCCAGGTCAGCTCGCGCTTCAGCACCCAGGCCTGCGGAGGAAAGATCGCGGCTTGGGCGATCGTCTCCCACGCCGACGAGTGCTTCCACATCGAGACATGCGCACCGGGCGGAATGTTTTCCAAGCCCTCGACGCGATAGGTCAGGCCGCACAGCGTCTTGAGCATCCACAACTGGCCGCGTGCCCAGTGATCGGCGATCGCATAGAGCGTGCGGGTCGGTACCCAGAACAGCAGCAGCACGACGACCGCATACACCGCGGTGCCGAGAAACAGCCAGGTGGTGTAGAGCAACGAGCGTAACAAGCGCACCAGCGTCCACTCCTCGATAGGACCGCACTATTTTGGCGCGACAACCCCCGCTCGCGCTCAGCCTGGTAGTCGCGATACGTCGGCAATTTCGAGGAAGAGCGAACGCAACCGCGCCAGCAACCCGAGACGGTTGTTGCGTAGCCGGTCGTCTTCCGTCATGACCATCACGGAGTCGAAGAAGCGATCGACCGAATCTTTGAGGCGCGCCAGTTCCTCGAGCGCAGTGACATAGTCGCGCTTTGCGACCGCGGGCTTCACGACGCCTTCCGCAGCGACGAGTCGCTCGAAGAGTTTTCGCTCGGCTTCCTCGGCGAGATGCGCTTCGCTGACCTCGTTGCCGGCAGGTGCTGCGCTCTTACGCAAGATGTTCGCGATGCGCTTGTTGGCCGCCGCCAGGCTTTCCGCTTCGGGAAGCTTCGAGAATTCGCTGAGCGCGAGCAACCGCCGTTCGATATCGAGCGGA
Source organism: Steroidobacteraceae bacterium (assembly GCA_036563855.1). GTDB lineage: Bacteria > Pseudomonadota > Gammaproteobacteria > Steroidobacterales > Steroidobacteraceae > Steroidobacter. The sequence continues at coordinate 2,172 of DATCLP010000188.1, forward strand.
GAAGTCGTCGGGCTTGCCGTGACCGCGTCGAACATTTCGGTCGTGAAGCGACGCGGTTGCTCTTCGAGATAGGCGCTCCGCAGCCGCTCGAGCACATAGCTCCAAATCTCCTCGACCACTTCATCCCGGCTTGCGACCGGCTGAAGAGCCACCGCCTGTTTTATGAGCTGCTTCAGATCCAGCTCGATCGAGCGCTCGAGCAGCATCCTCAAGACGCCGAGTGCGGCCCGCCGAAGTCCGAATGGATCGCGCGTGCCGGTGGGTTTTTGACCGATCGCAAAAATGCCGGCCAGCGTGTCGAGCTTGTCGGCCATTGAAATGGCAATGCCGACCGGCGTTTCGGGGAGCCGGTCGCCTGCGAAACGTGGCAGGTACTGCTCTTCGATCGCGATGGCGACGGCCTCGTGCTCGCCATCGTGCTGGGCGTAATACTTGCCCATGAGCCCTTGTAGCTCCGGAAACTCGCCGACCATCGACGTCAGGAGATCGCATTTGCAAAGCGCGGCGGCACGCTCGACGTGTGCGAACTCCGCACCCACCGTTCGGCCGATCGACACCGCGAGCGCTGCGATGCGCTGCGACTTATCGAATAGCGAGCCGAGCTTCGCTTGGAACGTGACTTCTTTGAGCGCTTCGCGCCGGTCGGCGAGCGGTTGCTTGCGGTCCGTCTCCCAGAAGAACGCGGCGTCCGCGAGTCTCGGACGAATGACGCGCTCGTTGCCGTCGCGCACTTTGTCCGGATCGCGGCTTTCGATGTTGGCGATCGTGATGAAGTAGTTCATCAAACGACCGTCGCTGTCGCGCACCGGGAAGTACCGTTGATGATCCTGCATGGTCGCGATCGGGACTTCGGGCGGCAGCTCCAAGAACCGCTCATCGAAGCGGCCTGCGATCGGGACGGGCCATTCCACGAGGGCCGTCACTTCCTCCAAGAGCGCTTCGGAAATGACGGCTTCGCCACCGAGCGAGTTCGCAAGCGCGATGGCGCCCGATTGAATCAATGAGCGTCGCTCGTCGGGCGACGCAATCACGCGACCTTGCGTGCGCAGAACGTCGAGATACGCAGCCGGATTCGGCAGCGCATGCGGACCAGGCGCGTGAAACCGATGACCCGTCGTGTGCCGTCCCGCGCGAATGCCGAACAGTTCGGCGTCGACGACATCCTCGCCGAACAGGATCACTACCCAGTGAACCGGCCGCACGAATTCCTGATCGCCCGTGCCCCACCGCATGCGGCGAGCGATCGGCAGCTCGGCGAGCGCATCCGAAACGATTCCCGGCAGCAATGCGATCGTGGCCTCGCCGCGCTTCGTCCCGACGAATTGCAGCACCTCTCCCTTCGGACCGTGCGCCCGCTGAAGCGCCTCGAACGGCACGCCGCACGATGCTGCAAATCCGAGTGCAGCCTTGGTTGGTTTGCCGGACGCATCGAAGGCCTGCGAGACCTGCGGGCCTAGGCGTCGGATCTCTTGATCCGGTTGTTGCGCGGCGAGCGATCCGATGCGCACAGCCAAACGGCGCGGCGTTGCAAACCACTCTGCCCTACCATGGTTCAAGTTCGCTTCTGTGAGACGTCGCTCGATGCCCTGACAGAATGCGGCCGCCATCGTGAAGAGCGACTTCGGCGGCAGCTCTTCGGTGCCGATCTCGACGAGGAAGTCGCGCGCGCTCATCGAGCCTCCTGAGCACGTGCCATCGGAAAGCCGAGCGCTTCGCGTGTCTTGTAATACGTCTCCGCGACACCGCGCGCGAGCTTGCGCACCCGAAGAATGTAAGCCTGACGTTCAGTCACCGAGATCGCTCTGCGAGCGTCCAAGAGGTTGAAGGTGTGCGAGGTCTTCAGCATTTGCTCATAGGCCGGCAATGCGAGCCCTTGCTCGAGCAAGCCCATGCAGCACGCTTCGTGCTCATCGAAGTGTCGGAAGAGCAGCGCGGTGTCCGCGAGCTCGAAGTTGTACTTGGATTGCTCGACTTCGTTCTGATGATAGACATCGCCGTACGTGACTGTACCGGCCGGCGTTTTCGCCCACACGATGTCGTAGATGCTCTCGACGCCTTGCAGGTACATCGCAAGCCGCTCGAGCCCGTACGTGATCTCGCCCATCACCGGCCGGCAATCGAGCCCTCCAACTTGTTGGAAGTAAGTGAACTGCGTGACTTCCATGCCGTTCAGCCACACTTCCCAGCCGAGTCCCCATGCGCCCAACGTCGGCGATTCCCAGTTGTCCTCGACGAAACGAATGTCGTGCACCAACGGATCGAAGCCCAACGCTGCCAGCGATCCGAGGTACTGATCGATGATGTCGGGGGGCGAAGGCTTCAGCACCACTTGGAACTGGTAATAGTGTTGGAGTCGGAAAGGGTTGTCGCCGTAGCGGCCATCCGTCGGCCGACGCGAAGGCTGCACATAGGCGGCATTCCACGGTTCCGGTCCCACGGCGCGCAGTAGGGTGGCGGTGTGGAATGTGCCGGCGCCCATCTCCATGTCGTACGGCTGCAAGATGACGCACCCCTGGCGGGACCAATACGTCTGCAGAGCGAAGATCAAATCCTGGAACGTCGCCGGTGGCTGGTTCGGCTGAGTGGACGCCATCCGTCTCGATCTCCCGAAATCTGCGGCACTAGAACCGCGAAAAGCGCGCGAGTATAGCCTGCTGCCTGCTCTTCTCGGCGGCCGAATAGAACTGGCCTGGCGTCTTGCCCCATAGCGCACCTCATGCACAAATATGGTGCAATTTGGCTCGGCTATGCACTACACTGGTGCAATCGAGACGCTAATGCCGTGCACATTCTCCGGAGAAACCAAGGATTTGCGCCAAGTCGGTGCGCTGGCATGGATTCTGCAAACTCGCTCGTCCAGACGAACTCAAGCCTCCGGCTCGTAGCGGCGAGCGGCCAGAGGTCACAGATATCTCGCCGCCTACCGGAGGAGACCTCATGACGACCCCCGCTGAAGTTCTCAGCATGTTGAAGGAGAAGGAAGTCAAGTTCGTGGACTTGCGGTTCACGGACACCCGGGGCAAGGAGCAGCACGTTAGCGTGCCCGCCCATACGATCGATCAAGCGTTCTTCGAGGACGGCAAGATGTTCGACGGGTCCTCCATCGCGGGATGGAAGGGCATCAACGAGTCGGACATGGTCTTGATGCCCGATCCTGAATCGGCCGTGATCGATCCCTTCTACGAAGAGACGACGGTCATTCTTCGCTGCGACGTCCTCGAGCCTTCGACGATGCAGGGGTACGAGCGCGATCCGCGGTCGATCGCGAAGCGCGCCGAGGCCTACCTCAAGTCCACCGGGATCGGCGACAAGGCGCTGTTCGGTCCCGAGAACGAGTTCTTCATCTTCGATGACGTGCGCTTCGGCACGACCATGCAGGGCGCCTTCTTCGAGATCAACTCCGCCGAAGCGGCATGGAGCTCGAGCAAGCAGTACGAGGGCGGCAACAAGGCTCACCGTCCCGGTGTGAAAGGCGGCTACTTCCCAGTGCCTCCCGTCGATTCGTTCCAGGATGTGCGCTCCGCGATGTGCTTGGCGCTGCAGGAGCTCGGCCTGAAAGTCGAAGTGCATCACCACGAAGTGGCAACGGCCGGTCAGTGCGAGATCGGTGTCGCTGCGAACACCCTCGTTCGCAAAGCTGATGAAGTGCAGCTCTTGAAGTACGCCGTGCACAACGTCGCGAACGCATACGGTAAGACCGCGACGTTCATGCCGAAGCCGATCGTCGGCGACAACGGTAACGGCATGCACGTTCACCAGTCGATTTCGAAAGAAGGCAAGCCGCTCTTCGCGGGAGACAAGTACGCCGGCCTTTCGGATCTCGCCCTGTACTACATCGGCGGCATCATCAAGCACGCCAAGGCGCTCAACGCGTTCACGAACGCGAGCACGAACAGCTACAAGCGCCTCGTGCCGGGCTTCGAAGCGCCCGTGATGCTCGCCTACTCGGCGCGTAACCGTTCGGCTTCCATCCGCATTCCGTGGGTTTCGAATCCCAAGGCGCGCCGCATCGAAGTGCGCTTCCCGGATTCCACGGCCAACCCGTATCTCGCATTCACGGCGATGCTGATGGCAGGCCTCGACGGCATCCAGAACAAGATCCATCCGGGCGATCCGGCCGACAAGGATCTCTACGATCTGCCGCCGGAGGAGGCGAAGAACATTCCGGAAGTTTGCTACTCCCTCGAGCAGGCGCTCGAGGCGCTCGACAAGGATCGCGCCTTCCTCAAGGCCGGTGGCGTGTTCACCGACGACGTCATCGATGCCTATATCGCGCTGAAGATGCAGGAGGTGACGAAGGTGCGTATGTCGACGCACCCGCTGGAGTTCGAGTTGTACTACAGCGTGTGATGAAAGCGAGCGCCAGCTCCTCCGGCTGGCGCTCCTTTCTCGCCGCTCGAGGTCCGGTGACGGCGTTCACAAAGCGCCGTCGCCGTTTTGTAAGGCCGAGACGAAGCGGATATGCTCTGCCCTCATGCGTACGGCACTGATGCTCTTGGCGTTGCTTGCCGCCCCGGCATTCGCAACCCAGACCGTATGGAAGTGGGTGGACGAACGGGGTGTCACTCACTATTCGGATCGCCCTGTTCCCGGGGCAGAGCGCGTGGAGATCACGATCGGGTCGCGTGCCGATCCCGTACCGCTTACACGTCCCTCTCCTACCGCTCCTTCGCAACAACGCGAAGAGACCGTCGCGTATCGGAATTTCGAGATCCGAAGACCTGCCGATCAGGACGTCATCATCAACACGGGCGGCATTGTGGAAGTGGCGCTCGGTTACGAGCCGGCGCTGCGGCCCGGCCACTCTGTGGCCTTGTATCTCGACGGCCGGCTTGTCGAGGACTTCCCGCCGACGGGCCGCGACCACGTATTACGCGATGTCCCCCGAGGCGAGCATTCGTTGATCGCCATCATTCTGGACGATGCGACGGGCAATCGTGTCGCGGAAACACCGACCGTTCGCTTCTACGTGCGCCAGCAATCGATCGCCCAGCCGCCGGTCGGACCGGCCGTTCGACCGCCTCCGAAGCCGCGCGGTCAAACCGGCAACAAGCTTCCTTCCGAGCAGCCGAGCTATCAGGCGTTGCATGGTCAACGCCCGCCGATCGATCCGCGCACGAACCTGCCCGTCAAGCAGTAACCGGGCGTTTCGCACGCGACCGATCCCGGCCTCTCCCTCTCTCGCCCGACGTCCGGGCGAGCGTTTCGACCGCTGCGAGTTGACGCATGGCTGCGCAGCTAGACCGCTTGCAGTTGGACGCGATGACGGACGCCAGCCGAATCCTCGATAGCCTGAGCACGAGCGTCCTCATCGTGGATCGCGCGTCGAAGGTGCTGCACATGAATGTGGCCGCCGAAGCCTTGTTCGGCATCAGCCGCAATCAGGCGGGCGGCCGACAACTCGCAGAGCTCCTCGTCGATGCAACCGAAGTGGACGGACTGGTCGAGCGAGCGATCGAGCTTTGGCGCCCGTTTTCACGAAGGGAGCTCACGATCCGGCCGTTTGCAGCCGAAGGCGAGCTCATCGTCGATTGCACTGTGGCGCCGTTCGACGATCCGAGCGCGCCTTCCGCGGCGCTGATCGAGATCACCGATACGACACAGCATCAGCGCATCACGCGAGAAGCTGCGTTGCTGACTCAGATCGGCGGCAGCCGAGCGATGATTCGTCAGCTCGCGCACGAGATCAAAAACCCGCTCGGCGGATTGCGCGGGGCCGCGCAATTGTTGGCGCGTCAGCTCAACGACGCCGAGATGCGCGAGTACACCTCGGTGATCATCAGCGAGGCGGATCGGCTCGTTGCGCTCGTCGACTCGCTGCTCGGTCCCGTCAATTCACGCAAGGAGCTCGTCAACATCCACGAGCTGTTGGAGCACGTCGGGCGTCTGCTCGCAGCCGATTCGCAATCGAGCGTCGCAATCGAGCGCGACTACGATCCGAGCCTGCCGCCGCTCAATCTCGACCGCAATCAGATCATCCAGGCGATGCTCAATCTAGGTCGCAACGCGCTACAGGCGCTTGCGCAGCTGCCGAGCACCGAGCGCGGCCGGATCATCTTGCGAACGCGTGCGCTCACGAACGTCAACATCGGCGCGCAGCGTCATCGAGTCGTTGCGAGCGTGCAGTTCGAGGACAACGGGCCGGGCGTGCCCGAGCACTTGCGCGACACCTTGTTCTATCCGCTCGTCACAGGCCGTACCGACGGGACCGGATTGGGGTTGGCCGTTGCGCAGGATCTCGTGAGTCGGCATGACGGTCTCATCGAGTTCGAGAGCCGGCCCGGCCGAACGATTTTCACCATCTTGT
>DATCLP010000189.1:0-2874 GCA_036563855.1 Steroidobacteraceae bacterium
CCCCGGCCCACATCAACGCTTTGCTTGTAAATTCAATGAGCTATCGAAGCGCGTTTGAGCGTGACTGAAAGTTTGTGACTGGGCGGGGTGTCCGTGAACTGGGAGCGGGTGTCCAACGGTTCGGGCGTAAGAGCTCAGGTCGGGCCCCGAGCCCCGAGCCCTCAGTGCATCGCCCCGCTCCGCTCGGCGTGCGGTCCGGCGCTGAGCAGGTGTTCGACGTCCACGGCGTCGAACTGATAGGCGCGGTTGCAGAAGTCGCAGCGCACTTCCACGTTACCTCGCTCTGCGAGGATGGAACGCAACTCGCCGGGGCCGAGGGCACGCAACATTCCGATGACGCGCTCGCGGGAGCACCGGCAGCGGAAGAACACCGGCGCGGATTCGAACATGCGAATGTCGTCCTCGGAGAACACGCGCTGCAGGATCTGTTTGTCGGTCAGCGTGCGCAGCTCGCCGGGCTGGAGCGTGTCGGCCATGAGCTGAGCGCGGCGCCATGCGTCCTCGATTTCCTCGGCGCTCGGCATGACGCGCGACTGCGGCCCGTTGGTCTTGGGAACGACGGTCTCCGCCGGCAAGCGCTGTAGCAGCATCCCGGAAACGCCACCGGGCTCTGCATGCAGCCAAAACCGCGTGGGCAACTGTTCGGATTGTGCAAAGTAGGTTTGTAGGCACTCGGCCAACGAGTCGCTCTCCAACGGCACGACACCCTGATAGCGCTGCGACAGGTCTTCGGTCTCCAGCGTCACCGTGAGGTTGCCCGAACCTGAAAGCGCAATCAGTCCGCCCTTTTCGATATTGCCCCGATAGCGAGCCACGGCGCGCACGCCCAAGTCGTTAGAGCATTGCGCCAGCATGAGATGCATAGGGCCGTCGCCGCGAAGCTGCAGGCTCAAGGTTCCGTCGAACTTCAACGTCGCCGCCATCAGTACGGAGGCCGCAACCGCCTCGCCGAGCACGTCGCGGATGGGCGCCGGATAGTCGCGATGCTCGAGCAGCGCCCGCCAGGAGGCGTCCAAGTGCACGATGTGTCCGCGGATCGGGTAGTGCTCGAATAAGAAACGTCGCAGCGTGTCGGAGTCGTGCATGGCCGGGGTAGGAGCAGCAGGCGGGAGTTCCAGTGTAACGAGGGCGGGGCCGCCCGTGCGAACGAATGCTGTAGGGTCGCGCCTACCCGATTCAACGGGCGGTCAACGGCGCTTGCGCTTCGCCTTGGGTTTACCGGACCGGCGGGCGGCCTTTTCGGGGTCCCACGGCTTGCCTGTGCGCTCTTCGATGTAACGTCGCAGGAGCCTGCGCACGACTTGTGAGGGAGTCGCATCCTCTTCCGCGCAGAGGCGCTCGAACACCGCCTTTTTGCGCGGATCGATCAAAATCGTCAGGCGCGCAGTTCGTTCTTCCAGCGGCAAAGTGGGCCTCGCATTCAATGACAATTCGGTGTGCATAGAATTATAATTCCGTGCACATACACGACCAACCGTTGAATTCCCTCGCTCACTCGCATCAGGCTGGTTTGATTCGTTCGTCCGACTTGTGACAGACGTGTTCTTTTCGCCCTTGAGTCTCGTGCTCGCGATCTTGCTGGCATGGCTCACGATTGGCGTTGCAGGTTTGCTGCGTCCCAACAACCTGCGACTGACGCGCACGTTGTTTGCGATTGGAGCGGCATGCGGCGTTGCGCTCGCGACGATCGCTGCACTCAGCCTGACTTCGCCGACCGAGCAGTACGTGCTCGTACTCGGCCTGCCGGATTTGCCGTTTCACGTCCGTCGCGATGCGCTTTCGAGCGTGTTCCTGTTCTTGCTCGGTGCTGCGAGCGCAGGGATCTCGATCTTCGGCGCCGGCTACTTCCGTCAAGGCCAAGGCACAGCACCGGGGCTGCTGTGTCTGGAATATCACGCCTTCTTGGCCAGCATGGGCTTCGTCTTGCTGGCCGACGATGCGTACATGTTCATGGTCGCGTGGGAAGCGATGGCGCTGTCTTCGTACTTCCTCGTCACCACACAGCATCGCATCCCGGAGATCCGCAACGCCGGCTTCATCTATTTGCTCATCGCACACCTCGGCGCGATCGCCATCCTGCTGAGCTTCGGCCTGCTACAGGGCGGAAGCTGGCAGTTCACTTTCGATGCAATGCGCTCGGCGCAACTCGGTCCGGGTCCGGCCACCTTCGCGTTCCTGCTCGCGTTGATCGGCTTCGGCGCAAAGGCAGGCCTCGTTCCGTTGCACGTCTGGCTGCCCGAGGCACATCCCGCGGCGCCCTCGCCCGTTTCCGCACTAATGAGCGGCGTGATGCTAAAAACCGCGCTCTACGGCATCACGCGAGTGACGTTCGATTTGTTGGCTGCGCCCGTGTGGTGGTGGGGCCTCGTCGCGCTCACCATCGGTCTTTTCACCGCCGTATTCGGCGTCGTTTTCGCCGCCGCGCAAACCGACATGAAACGGTTGCTCGCGTATTCGTCGATCGAGAACGTCGGCATCCTGTTCACGGGATTCGGACTGGCAATCGTTTTCAAGGACGTCGGCAAACCCATGCTTGCCGCTGTCGCCTTTACGGCGATGCTCTATCACGCTCTGAATCATGCGTTCATGAAGAGCCTGCTGTTCCTCGGCACCGGTGCCGTGCTGCACGCCACGGGCGAACGTAATCTCGGACGTCTCGGCGGCTTGATCCATCGCATGCCTTGGGTCGGATGGCTGACACTGGTCGGTGCGCTCGCCATTGCGAGCCTGCCGCCGTTGAACGGCTTCGTCTCGGAATGGCTGTTGCTTCAGTCATTCCTGTTCTCGCACGAAGTACCGCGTCCGTTCGTCAACATGCTGCTGCCGCTCGGCGCTGCCCTGCTTGCGCTTGCTGCCGCATTGGCAGCCTACGTC
>DATCLP010000190.1:0-3483 GCA_036563855.1 Steroidobacteraceae bacterium
GGAGAAGATACGCTCGACAGTGAGCTCATCAGCACAGACTTGGAAGCTGAGCAATAACGCGATCAAGGCGGTCGAATAGCGCATTCGGCGAGAACCCACGAAACGAGAGATCGGCCTATAGTAAGGGGATGAAAGTGCAGAAGTCAGTGCGTCGCTCCTTCGTGATCGGTTTGTGCGCGGGCGTCAGTGCTCTCTGTGCGTGCAGCGGTGCAAGCGATTCGGCAGCGCCCGCCGCTCGGTTGACCTATCCCGTCGCCCCGCGCTCGGACCATGTCGATGACTATCACGGGACGAAAGTGCCCGATCCCTATCGCGTCTTCGAGGATTTGAACGCGCCCGAGACCAAACGCTTCGTTGCCGAGCAGAACGCGCTCTCGCAGCCGTTCCTCGAGGGAATCCCGGCGCGCGAGCGGATCAAGGCGCGCATGACCGAGCTATGGAATTACGAGCGCTATGAAGTGCCGGTGAAGGCGGGCTCGCGCTACTTCTATTTGCGCAACGACGGCAAACAGAACCAGAGCGTTCTCTACGTTGCCGATGCGCTCGATGCGCCGCCGCGCGCGCTCATCGATCCGAACACGATGAGCGAAGATGCCACGGTCGCGCTCGCCGAGTTCGTGCCGAGCCCGGACGGCAAGCTCGTCGCCTACTCGATCTCGGACGGCGGCACCGATTGGCGCATCTGGCGGTTTCGTAACGTCGAGACGGGCGAGGACCTGCCGGACACGTTACGGCACATCAAATTCCGCGAGCCGCAGTGGACCGCCGATTCGCGGGCGGTCTATTACGCCCGATATCCGCAGACGCCGTCGGGCGCGGGCGACGATTCGAAACAGATGTCGGTCTATCGTCATCGCATCGGCGACCCCGTCGAGAAAGACCCGCACATCTACAGCATCACGGACCATCCGACGCGCTATCCCTATCCGTATGTGTCCGACGACGGGCGCTACCTCGTGCATTACGTGTACGACGGCCGCCAGTCGACCGGTATCCACTATCAGCGGCTGGACGAGAGGGGTGAGGTCGTAGGTCCGGTCGTCAAGCTGATCGATACGTTCGACGCCGAGTATCAATTCCTCGACGTCATCGACGACGTCATGTACTTGCGCACGAATGCGGGTGCGCCGAACGGCCGCGTGATCGCGATCGATTTGAAATCGAAGGACAAGGCATGGCGCGACGTCGTGCCCGAGCAGCAGTACGCGATCGTGGGCGCTTCGATCGTCGGCAGGAAGATCTTCCTCGTGTACTCGCGAGATGCGTACGCCGTCGCGCGCGCCAGCAATCTCGACGGCAGCGAGCCGACCGAAATCGAGCTGCCGGGTTTGGGCGAAGTGTCGGGATTCATCGGCAGCACGAAGGACTTCGAGACTTTCTTCTCCTACACGGACTTCCTCACGCCGAAGGCGATCTATCGCTACGACATTCGCTCGAAACGTGCCGAGCCGTTTCGGGTGCCGAAAATTGCGGCGGACACCTCGCGCTTCGTCACGGAGCAGGTGTTCTACACGAGCAAGGACGGCACGCGCGTGCCCATGTTCATCACGCGCAAACGCGATTTCGTCAAAGACGGCAGTGCCCCGCTTCTGCTGCTCGGATATGGCGGCTTCAACATTGCCCAACAGCCCGAATTCTCGGTGCCGAACCTCGTGTGGCTCGAAATGGGCGGCGTCTATGCCGTGGCGAACATTCGCGGCGGCGGCGAATACGGCGAGGCGTGGCACAGCGCCGGCACGAAGCTCAACAAGCAGAACGTGTTCGACGATTTCATCGCTGCAGGCGAGTGGCTCATCGAGCAGAAATACACGTCCACACCGAAGTTCGCGATTCGCGGACGCAGCAACGGCGGCCTGCTCGTAGGTGCCGTCTTGACGCAGCGCCCGGATCTTTTCGGCGCAGCGCTACCGGCCGTCGGCGTGCTCGACATGCTCCGCTATCACACCGCGAGCGCGAACGCGCGGCAGTGGTCGACCGACTACGGACTGAGCGAGAACCTCGAGGAGTTCAACGCGCAGTACGCATATTCACCCGTTCACAACGTGAAGCCGGGTACTTGTTATCCGCCGACGCTCGTCACGACCGCTGAGTACGACGATCGCGTCGTGCCGTGGCACAGCTACAAGTTCACGGCCGCATTACAAGCCGCGCAGTCCTGCTCGAATCCGATCTTGCTGCGCGTGGAGACTCGCGCGGGGCACGGCGCAGGCAAGCCGGTGTGGATGCAAATCGAGGATTTCGCCGACCAATGGGCGTTCCTCGTTCATGCGTTGAAGATGGAGTGATCTCGCTGACGAACGAGGGCGCAGGTTAGTCGCTTCCTTTGTGAGGGTCGGAGCCCTCGCCGGATGCGTCGTCTGGAATCTCGTCGTTCGAGGCAGACAAAGGCTCGCCCGGAATGGCATGCCGCCCCGCGGCCCAGGCACCGAGATCGATCAGCTTGCAGCGCTCGCTGCAGAACGGCCGCCAGCGGGAAGATTCGGACCATTCGACAGGACGGTTGCAGGTGGGGCAGGGGACGATGCGCATGGGTGGCTTGATGGGCTCTGGGCGCTGGACACTGGGCTCTGGACTAAGTGCTTTCTATGTCACTCGGTTTCGAAAACAAGATTGTTGATCTCTATTCGGCAGGATGCCCCAAGGCGTGAAGGCGCAGGAGTGGCCGGACACTTGCCTGGAGCGCCGGACCAGAGAGAGACCAGAGCCCAGCACCCAGGGGCCAGTGCCCTAGTGAGCTCGCTGCGCGAGCTCACGTGCACTGCGTCAGCAGAAACTGCACGTCCTCCGTCGTCTGCACCGGGCGCGCGTTCACGTCCTTCCAGGTCATGAACCGGATGCTGCACCGGTGATGGCTGCCGCTGATTTCCGGAAACAAGTCCGTTCCGGCCGGCAGCGTGATGCGCAGGAGCTGGCACGGATTGTCGCGATCGAATGCGATCTGAAAGGTGCCGCCGACAGCAACTTCAGGGCGAGGGCGAGCCGCTTCTCGCGTGAGCCACAAGAGCTCGGTCACGGCGTCGCAGAGCGGTCGGATCGTGAGCATCCACTCGTCGAAATCGGCCGCGCGCTTTTCGAACGGCTGGTCGAGCCAGTGCCGGTAATCGGGCAGGTCGAACTCGCAAGTACCGCCGGGAATGGCGCTGCGATGCTTGATTGCATTCAAGAATTCCGAATCGCGGAGCCGCTGCATGAATAGCGCGCCAGCAGCATTGAGCTCGGTGCGCAGGCGTGTCAGGTTCGACAGCACGGCTTTCAGCCGCGCGCTGTCGACGCCCGGCCGGCTGCCGTACTCGTTCATGATGGCCATTTGCCGCTCGAGCTCCTTGAGCACTTCGCTGCGAATATCGCCGCGGGCCGTGATGGCAAGGATTTCGAGTAGCGAGCTGACGGCCGCCCGAGTCGACCACGGATCGGGGCGCTCCTCGTGATACATCGTCTGGTTGTACAGGAAGTCCAGACGCAAGAAGGTGCGCATCCGCTCGT
>DATCLP010000191.1:0-8056 GCA_036563855.1 Steroidobacteraceae bacterium
ACCTTGAGCTTGTCGCCGACGCGCGGATCGTTGTTCACGACGCGCGCGACGTTGTTGATGAGCTTGATGATCGCCTTTGCCATCCAGTAGCCGGGCGCAGCCTTGCCCGCGAAGATCACGACGCGCGGCGCGATGTCGGCGTTCGGATTGTCGAGAATGCGCAAGTAGCGCACGACGACGTACAGCAGATTCAAGAGCTGCCGCTTGTACTCGTGAATACGCTTGACCTGCACGTCGAACATCGCGTCGACGTCGACCTTCGTATTGAGCAAGAGCTCGATCGTGCTCGCGAGCCGCTCCTTGTTCGCTCGCTTGACTTCGCGGAAGCGTTGGCGGAATTCGGGATCGTCGACCGCCCATTTCAGGCGCTCGAGATCCTCGAGATCGTTCTCCCACGCAAAGCCCAAGCGCTCGGTAATGAGCTGCGCGAGGCCGGGATTCGCCTGCTTGAGCCAGCGCCGCACCGCGATGCCGTTCGTAACGTTCGTGAATCGATCCGGCCACAGCTCGGCGAAGTCCGCGAAGATCGTCTCGCGCATGAGCTGCGAGTGAAGCTTGGCAACGCCGTTCACGCGATGGCTGCCGACAACGGACAAATAGGCCATGCGCACGCGCCGATCGCCTTCTTCGAGAATCAGCGACATGCGGCGGCGCCGATCCATGTCGCCCGGATACTTGGCGCTCACTTCCTCGAGGAAGTCGCGGTTGATCTGATAGATGATCTGCAAGTGCCGCGGCAGATACCGCTCGAAATACGAAACCGGCCACGTTTCGAGCGCTTCGGGGAGCAGCGTGTGATTGGTATAGCCGCACATCGCGCGCGTCATGTTCCACGCTTCGCTCCACTCCAAACCGTGCTCGTCGATCAGCAGACGCATCAGCTCGACGATCGTGAGCGCCGGGTGCGTGTCGTTGAGCTGAATCGCGATCGCGTGCGGCAACTCGCTCAGGTCGCGCCCTTCGGCAAGATGCTCTGCAAGGATGTCCTGGAGCGAGGCGCTAACGAAGAAATACTGCTGACGGAATCTCAGCTCCTTGCCTTGCGGCGTCGAGTCGTCGGGATACAGCACGCGCGACAAGTTCTTCGCGTCGATTTGATCGGCGACGGCCGCGGCGTAGTTGCCTTCGTTGAACGCTTCGATCTTGAACGGCGTAATCGCACGCCCGGACCAAAGGCGCAGATGGTTCACGGTCGGGCTGCGATTTCCCGGAATCAACAGGTCATAGGCGACCGCCCACACATCCTGCGTGTCGTACCACTCGTAGCGCACACGTCCGGAAGCATCGCGCGTCGAACGCACGTGGCCGCCGAAACGCACGCGATAGCGCACGCCGCCGTTGCCGCTTTCCCAAAAGTTCTGGAATCGCAGCCAAGAGCTCGCCACTTCGCGCTGCGCGCCCGACTGATCGATGACCTGCATGAAAATGCCGTAGTCGTAGCGGATGCCGTAGCCGGTCGCGGCATAACCGAGCGTCGCCAACGAATCGAGGAAGCATGCGGCGAGACGACCCAAACCGCCGTTACCGAGGCCTGGGTCCTCTTCTTCCGCCGCGACTTTCTCGAGGTCGTAGCCGAAATCGTGCAGCGTCTCGCGCACCTCGTCGATCAATCCGTCATCGAACGAGGACAGCGCATTGATCAAACTGCGTCCGAGCAGGAACTCCATCGAGAGATAGCACACACGTTTGACGCGTGCGTGAGCGACGCGATTGCACGTGGCGACCCAGCGCTCGCAAAGCTCTTCGCGCACCGCGATCGAGAGCGCGTCGTAGAAGTCCCGGCAGGTGGCATCCTCGACCGACTTGCCGAGCGTGCGTTGCAGGCGATCGATGATCGCCTCGCGCACGGCGCCGCGGCGAAGCGCGATGGACGGTGAGATGGAGGTTGTGCGAGCGAGCATGGACGGACTGGGCTACGGGTTACGGGCGGCGGGGCGACGGAGGCGAAGTGCGCATCGCGTGCTACGTACGGCCTACGGCCCGCGGTCTACAGCCTTTCAAGAATCGTGCTATCGCACCTCAACGACTTTCTCTTCGAGAATGCGCCAGGAGCCTGCCTCGCGTACGAGCACGAGCTCCCTGTGCACCACATTTGTGCCGAAGCGCTGCTTGAACGTCGCGATGCGGCGATCGGCGCCATCCGGCTCGATGCGCAAATCCTCGACGCGCGAAGCGGGTACCGGTCCGACCGCAACTTGTTCGCGACGCTGTGCCAGCCATGCGGCACTGCCGGCCGAATCGGTCGGCGCAATGAACCTCGCCGAATACAATGCCATCACGCCCTCGGCTTCGCGGTTCGCCCAAGCCTGCGCCCAGCTTGCAATCACCTCTTCCGGCGAGCGCGCAACCGTGCCCGAAGAACGGAAGTAGGAAGGCGGATCTGCAAGACAACCCTCGGTGCGGCGTGTGCTGGCCACCTGGCTTTCCGGCGGGATCGGCAGCGCCGACGAGCGGTCGGGCGCGGACATGCCTTCTGGAATCCTGAGCGGCGGATTGTTGCGGGCGCTCAGATACGGTTCTTTGGAGTCCACGCAAGTACGGTCCTTACCGCCGCAGGCGCTCAGGCCCAGAACGAGCCCGATCGGCAGGACGCGTAACCAGGGCTGGAG
This sequence comes from Steroidobacteraceae bacterium, assembly GCA_036563855.1. Classification (GTDB taxonomy): domain Bacteria; phylum Pseudomonadota; class Gammaproteobacteria; order Steroidobacterales; family Steroidobacteraceae; genus Steroidobacter. The sequence continues at coordinate 2,610 of DATCLP010000191.1, forward strand.
GGTCAATAATTTCGCTGAAATCATTCGCTTGAGATTTTGACTGACGACGCCGAATAGACCGCAGACTGCCCGTTCAGTTACCGCTGTTCAAGTGAAGAATAGGCTGTAGGCTGCAGGCGATAGGCTGTAGGAAGGCGGCCGAAACCAGCCGCGAGCCTAACGCCGGCCATGAAAAAAGCGCGCACAGCGCGCTGCCTACAGTCTACGGCCTAAGTCTACAGCCTGCACTGTTCGCCACAATTGCGCCCGATAACCGGCACAATTGGCGGCAAATCTAATCCCGAATTCCGCGAAGAGCTGAGCTGCTCGTTCAGCTTGCGCCTTGGTACGAGCAATTCATTCGGACGTCCGCAGAATGATGACTTCGCTTCGCTCCGCGCTCGCACGATTCGGTGCAGCGCTCCGTTCGCTCGCGCGCATCGTATTCGGCGAGATCGCCTGGCGTCCGCCCGTTTGGGCCGTGCGCTGCACAGAGTTCGGTGCACATTCCGTCCGCGCTCTGCGTGCCAATCCGAAGGCCTCCGGGATTGCGTTTGCCGCCTTGATCGCGCTGGCGATTGCTGCGTGGCAAGGATGGGCTTGGTACGAGCGCAGACCCAAGCCGGTCGAGATCGCCTACACGATCCAGCCGCCGCCCGTCACCTGTTACGCGTGCGATCCGCCGCAGCCGCCCTATCCGCTGATCGTCCGGTTCGAAAGCTCGGCTGCTCCGCTCGAGCTCGTCGGACGCGAGCTCGATCCGAATCAAACCGCGATCTCCCTCTCTCCCGCAGTCGCCGGTACTTGGTCCTGGCTCGACGACAAGACACTGCAATTTCAGCCCGAGCAGGATTGGCCGATCGGCGCAACCATGAAATTGAAGTTCGCGCGGCAAGGAGCCATCGCCTCGCACGTGCGCTTGAGCGAGTACGCCACGGAATTTTCGACGCCTGCGTTCGAAGCCAAGATCGCAGGAACCGAGTTCCATCAAGATCCGGTCGTCGCCTCCAACAAGAAAGTCGTCGCGACGATCTCATTCACGCATCCGGTCGATCGCGACAGCTTCGAGCGCCGCGTGCGTTTGCAGATGTTCGATCGGCTCACCGACACGCGCGAGAAAGAGCTCGCCGCACCGAAATACACGATCGTCTACGACAAGCCGAAGCTCACCGCGCACATTCACACGGAATCGCTCGAGGTCCCGCAGAAGTCGGGGCGCCTACAAATCACGATCGAGCCCGGCGTACGAGCCGCACGCGCCGGCAATACGACGGAAGCCGCCTTGCAGACGAACGTCGAAATCCCCGGCATCAACAGTCTGCGCATCGCTTCAGTAACGCTCGACGTCGCGCGCGATGAACGCAACGAGCCGAGCCAAGTACTGCTCGTACAAAGCTCGTTCTCGGTCCGCGAAAACGAGATGCCATCGAAGGTGCATGCTTGGTTGCTGCCGCGCGAGCACCCCGATGCGCGAATGCAGCAGCCGTACGGCTCGCGACCGTTTCCGTGGTCCGATGCCACGGTTCGTCCCGAAATGCTCACGGACTCGAACCGGCTCGAGCTCACGCCGATTCCGGGCGAGCTCGATCACTACGAATTACACAGCTTTCGCTACCGCGCCGAGCCCGGACGTCGGTTGTACGTGAAAATCGATGCGGGCCTCATTTCGTTCGGCGGCTATGTGCTCGATCAGTCGGTCGAGCGCGTGCTCACCGTGCCGGAGTTTCCGCGCGAGCTGCAAATCCTGTCCGAAGGCTCGTTACTCTCCTTGTCGGGCGACAAGACGTTGTCGTTGTTCGCCCGCAATGTGCCCGCGATCCGCATCGAAGTCGGACGGCTCTTACCGCGACAGCTGCATCATCTGGTGACGCAGACGAGCGGTGACTTCGAAGCGCCGCACTTCACGTCCTGGGCCTTCGAGGCCGCAAACATCACTGAGCGCTTCGAGAAGATCGTTCGTTTGCAAACGACGGCATCGCAAGACACGAGCGATTCCGCGCAGGGCCACTACGAAGCGCTCGATCTCAGCGAGTATCTGGACCGCGACGCTGGCGGCGAACGGCGCGGCGTATTCTTGCTACGCGCCCAGGCATGGGACCCGCAGAACAATCGTCCGCTCGTCGACTTGGGCGATCACTGGAACTCTGCGCACGGGCGATTGAGCGATGCGAGGCTGATCGTCGTCACCGATCTCGGTTTGCTCGTCAAACGCTCGGTCGACGGCACGCAGGATGTCTTCGTGCAATCGATCGCGACGGGCTCGCCGGTGGCCGGTGCGACGGTCGATGTCATCGGCCGCAACGGGCTCCCGGTGCTCACTGTCACGACCGATGCGAACGGACACGCTCGCTTCCCCGACCTCAAGGGCTTCGAGCGCGAGCGCTATCCAGTGCTCTATTCGGCACGGCTCGGTGCCGACAGCTCCTTCCTGCCGATCGACAAATACGATCGCCTGCTCGATCTGTCGCGATTCGATGTCGGCGGCGTGCACAGCAATGCGGATCGTGGAGCAACGGCAGCGTACTTGTTCTCGGATCGCGGACTGTACCGGCCCGGCGAGGAAATCCGCGCAGCCGCCATCGTTCGCAGTCAGGACTGGCGGCGCAGCTTCGCAGGCGTGCCGTTGCGCCTCGAAATCACCGATCCGCGCGGCACCGTCATTCGGCGCGAAACCTTTACGCCCGGTCCCGGCGGCTTCGGCGAGGTCCGTCATCAAACGCACGTCACCTCGCCGACCGGCACGTACACGCTCGCGCTCTCGATCGTGCGCAACCAAACACGCGCCGACTTGATCGGTGCGACGACGGTGCAAGTGCGCGACTTCCTGCCCGATCGCTTGCGCATGCGAGTGCGCTTCTCGGCCGAATCGCTCGAGGGCTGGGTATCGCCGGATGCGCTCGCGGCGCACATTCAATTGGAAAACTTGACCGGCACGCCTGCGGAAAACCGGCGCATCACGGCGCAAATGACATTGAGCCCGGCGATTCCGTCGTTCCGCGCATTCCCCGACTACAAGTTTCACGACCCTCAATATGCGCGCGAGGGCTTCAACGAAGTGCTGCCCGAGACACAAACGGATGCAGAAGGTAAGGCCACGTTGCCGCTCAATCTGCAGCGCTTCGCTCGCGCGACCTATCGCGTGCACCTCGTGGCGCAAGGCTTCGAGGCGGATGGCGGGCGAGGCGTGACGGCCGAAGCAGCGCAGCTGGTTTCCAACATGTCGTACCTCATCGGCTACAAACCCGATGGCGACCTGTCGTTCGTATCGCGCAACGCCGAGCGACAGGTGCACGTGATTGCGATCGGTCCAACCGCGCAGCGAATGGAGGTTCGCGACCTGACATTGGCGCGCATGGAAGCTCGGTACGCCTCCGTGCTCATGCGCCAGCCGAACGGCACATATAAATATGAGTCGCGGCGCAAGGAGTCGCTGATCGAGGAAACGCCGCTCGCGATCGGCGCCGACGGTTACACTTTGCGACTTGCGACCGACCAGCCGGGCAACTTCGTCTATGTCGTGCGCGATCGCAGCGGCGAGTCGCTGGCGCGCATCGAGTATCAGGTCGCGGGCGACGCGAACGTGACGCGGCAGCTCGAAAAGAACGCCGAGCTCGAGCTCGTGCTCGACAAGAAGGACTACGCACCCGGCGATGAGATCGAGATCTCGATTCGTGCCCCCTATGCAGGCGCCGGACTCATCGCGATCGAACGCGAGCGCGTGTACGCCACGCAATGGTTCAAGACCTCGACGACGAGCTCGATCCAGCGCATCAAGGTGCCCGCGGGTCTCGAAGGGCACGCCTACGTCACCGTGACGTTCGTTCGCGATCCCAGCTCGTCCGAGATCTACATGAGTCCGCTGTCCTATGGCGTACAACCGTTTGCGATCGACATCGGTGCGCGGCGCAATGCCGTCACTGTGTCCACGCCGAATCGCGTGAAGCCCGGCGAAACGCTCGAGCTCGAGTACCGAACCGAGCGGCCGGCGCGCGTGGTCCTGTTCGCTGTCGACGAAGGCATTCTGCAAGTGGCGGGCTACCGCACGCCCGATCCGCTGGGCTTCTTCTTCCAGAAGCGCGCCCTCGAAGTCTCGACGCTGCAGATCCTCGATTTGATCCTCCCCGAGTTCAAACATCTCGGACTCGGCGCCGCGCCGGGCGGCGATGCCGAAGCGCTGCTCGGCAAGCACTTGAATCCGTTCCGCCGCAAGGGCGAGCCGCCGGTCGCCTTCTGGTCCGGCATCGTCGATGCCGATGCGACGCCGCGCACCGTCGAGTACACAGTGCCCGACTACTTCAACGGCACGCTGCGAGTCATGGCCGTTGCCGTGAACGACGAGCGCATCGGCGCGTTCGAGGGCCGCACGATCGTGCGCGGCGATTTCGTACTGTCGCCGAACGTGCCGACGACGGTCACGCCGGGCGATGAATTCGAAGTGAGCGTCGGCATCGCAAACAACGTCGAAGGCTCGGGCAGCGACGCACGAGTCGCTGTCTCGCTCGCCACCGATCGCGCGCTCGAGATCGTCGGTTCGGCACAACAGCAGCTCGCGATCGGCGAGGGTCGCGAAGGCTCGGCGCGATTCAGATTGCGGGCGCGCGATGTGCTCGGTCCGAGCGATCTCACGTTCTCTGCGCAAACGGCGAACGGCTCGGGACAACGCAAGATCGACTTGAGCGTTCGGCCCGCCACGCCGTACATGACGCAGCTCAAAGCCGGTGTCGTCGATCGCGGCGAAGCGACTGTACCGATCGACCGCAGCCTGTACCCGCATCATCGCAAGCTCGAAGCCGGCATCTCGGTACTGCCGCTGCAGCTCGCCCACGGGTTCGTGAGCTATCTTGCGAATTACCCATACGCCTGCACCGAACAGGTCGTCAGTCAGGCGATGCCCGCCGTCATGCTCGGTGCGCGTCCCGAGTTCGGCCATGTGCGAAGCCAAAACGGTGCCGATCTCAACGTGCTCATCGGCGAGCTGCGTGCCCGCCAGAACGATGCGGGCGCGTACAAGCTTTGGCCGGGCGGCAATGAGGTCGTCGACTTCGTTTCGGTCTATGCCCAACACCTGCTGCTCGAAGCTCGCGAGCGCGGACATCCGATACCCGGCGATGTGCTCGAGAACGGCAACCGATACTTGCGGCAACTCGCCGTGCGCGACGGCAACAATCTCACGGATGAGCGGCAGACGGCATATGCGATCTATCTCCTGACGAGCCAGGGTCTGCGCACGACGAACGAGATCCAGCGGGCACGCGCTCGCTTGAACGAGCGCTATCGCGGAGTCTGGGAACAGGATCTGACGGCCGCCTGGCTCGCCGCCGCCCACAAGCTGATGCGTCAGGATCAGGATGCCGCAACACTGATCGGTAGCGTGCGTTTCGGCGTCGAATCCGATGAGCTCTACAACGACTCGATGACGCGCGATGCATTCCTGCTGTTCATCACTGCGCGACATTTCCCCGAGCGCT